>NZ_NAHZ01000018.1:0-111612 GCF_002196785.1 Desulfosporosinus sp. FKA
GCAGCTTATCGATAATATTCATAGAGCTTTTGCCGAACGTATCGGAAACGACATTTCCAAGCTGAATGTTCGAAACAGTCAGGCTGTTTTGGAGCCGATTTTTCTCGCTCGACGAAAAGTTTGTCAGTTTGAAGCGGTAGCGCATCAGGTCACGGAGCTGCCGAATCGGCAAGGGAGGCATAAAGCTCCCTGCGACAAGATCATGCTTGAATAAGTCGGCAATCCATCGGGCGTCCTTTTTGTCCGTCTTCTTGCCGCGAATGGCCTTGACGTATTTCGGGTGAGCCAGGGTGATGTTGCAGGAATGCTCCAAGATGTTGAACACAGGAATCCAGTATTTCCCGGTCGATTCCATACAAACATCCTTGCATTCGTGCTCACAAAGCCACTGTGACAGCTCATTCAGTCCTTTGGTAAAGGTTGAAAAGCGATGGCGTTTGTAAGTCGTGACGCCTTTGTTGTTGGTGGAAGCAATACAAGTAACCACGAAGGTTTTGTGCACGTCGATTCCGCAACAGACTGGGTAAACAATTTTTAAAGCCATAAGCGTCTCCCTTCAAGGTAATACAGGGATAGGCAGCATTGACTGATTGCCCAGCAATAAACGAGTTGTTTATACAAAGATAAGTCTGCGTGCTCGAAGCGACACTTATTTGTGCTTGGAAAGGCAATCTACGCATATAATCATGCGGTAACTCCAGCAAAGAGTTGCCCACTCACCTCCACGTGATTTGTAGTGTACTGGTATCCCTGTAACTAGAATACAAAAAAATCGCTCAAGATGAACGGATTTCGTTCCGTTTTGTGCCTTGAGCGAAGCGAAAGGAATGGCAAGACGCAGACGAAGAAATAGAACTCCTTTAATTTTATTTATTTTCTTAGTGGTTGATCTTTGTTTGATCATATTTATACACACAGGAAAGAATACGAACAGTAAGGCAATGTCCATAACGCCCCACCTGTCCTCAACAGCCAAAATTCCTGACGCAGTTAAAATTGCTCTCCAAGGAGCAACTTCAGCAAAGCATCCTGATTTATTGAGAAAATTCCCCTATCCATTTGATGCCATGATAGCAATTTCTTCAGATATCGATATGACTACGTTAGGCGAGTTTGAGGAGTATCATAGATTTCTAAATACTAAAGAACAAACCCCCAATGGGCAAGGTTTAGGATTAGATGTTGGAGATTCCTCCTGGCTATACATAGCCGATGACACCTCGCAAAAAGTGGATAAAGAAGGGCATTGTATTGACTATTCCATGTCCTATTTTCAGGGCATTGATCCAAATAAACTTAAAGACGCGAAGAAAATAGTTCATTACTTCAAAGTTGGCTGGATTGATTCCTTGCATACTTTTGGGGATTTTTCAAGAAATGATTATATAATTAAATTCACCCGTAGTTTAGCGGTCGCCTCATGGAATGCAATGAATCAAAGCGGATTTAAACCTGAAGTATGGATTAACCATGGATCTGAAACAAATGCTCTGAATTTTGGACTGTATAATTCTCGTAACCTTTTTATTATAGGTGAGATTAGAAGGAATATATAGGGAAATATTGAATACTTTAAGATAATTATTTAGTGGTTTTCAACCTCCCACTATTATCAACTTAAGGTATTTCACTTATTGACTGACTACAAGAAGTGGCGAACTGAAGAGAGAATTGTTGTTGATCAGTATAATGGGTACGAGGCTCTTAGGGCGAATCTCATAGATAGAGCGAAAATGAAATTGTGGGGATTTGATTTATAAATGAATACATTATCAAATGGGTTGATTATCTTTGGAATGGGATATCTTGTATATTCACTAATATTTAAAAACGATATTACGATATACGTTGCTTCTTAAGCGAAATATTATATACATGACAAGAAGTATATAAAAGTACAGCTAGCCGTTGCATTAGTCAACTCGATGGTAATTATTGCAGGTGGTCTAATTATTAGAATGCAACAAATATGTTCTCCGAACATATTAATTATCCCATTAATATTCCATTTTGTTAATTTAGGATTATTTCTAATTAGCAAGAAAAAGGGTTTAATCAAAGATGTTTAAATAAAATGGTACATATCACCCGCGGGGAGTGTTTGTTGGAATTTAGGACGCATTCGAGTCTTGCGTTTGGGTTACCAATTGAAACATGAGGTTAATATATGAAAAACCAATCGATGGTACAAAATTCTTCAGTAGTAATAAGAAAAACTGTCCAGAATGCTTGAAAAATATCAAAGGCAATAAGATCCATAGTTTCCATAGTGGCGCTGTCATATCAACAGTAGGTAAAGGTCCCAAACTGGTGATTGGCTTTGAAATGTACAGGCCCGGAGAAGATTCTGCTTCAAAGGATGAGGGTGAGCTGAACGTTGCGAAAAGGTTGCTTTCAAGCACCATGAAGAGCCAAAAAAGATTAATGGATGTTGTCGTTTATGATGCCCTTGCCTGTAATTCAGTTTGGATTAACCACTGCAAAAACCTCGGCATTGATACAATTGTCCGAGCAAAAAACAATAATAATAAGAGTTTGCGGTCAGCAAGAAAGAAGACAAATAAGTCGAAGGCAGTTGGTGTTTGGGAAGATGAAAAGGGATTCGAGAAAGTAGAAGTTTACGAGTCAACATTTACCATGGACAATGTTGAGCAACCCTTGCGCTTTGTAAAATTTGCAATGAAACATAAGGACAAGAAGCGATCACAACTTATGATAGTGACGCCCTCTATGGATATGGCCCATAAAACTTGTTCAAAATCATTAGAGCGCGTTGGGATATAGAGATCTCAATCTTTAACAACCTTAAGAGTGAATATGGCTTAGAGCATTGTTTTGTGCACGGCGGGAATGCCGTAGAAGCAGTTTGGTGTGCTCTGCAACTCAATTTATTTCCTTTTCCGTAGTTTGTTTATTCAAAGAATAAAAAGCATATATTGAATTTGTAATATCGCTTTAATTGGGTGCAGAGCTAATGAACTTTATTTCAGCAAAATGATCTAAGGATATAGAAGATAGATATTGCGTAATTGTTACGGATAGGTAGGGCACAAAATGGAATACATAAACGGAGTTGTCGAGAGAATTACCTTTGAAAATGAAGAAAATGGCTTTAGTGTCATTAAAATAAAATCCAAGGGATTTAATGACCTTGTTACTGTTGTGGGAAACCTATCCGCTGTGAATGTCGGCTCCATCATCCGACTTAAAGGCGAATGGAAGATGGATAGTAAGTACGGGAAACAGTTTCTGGCTCAGGATTATCGTGAAACCCTTCCGGCAACGGTAACAGGCATTCAAAAATACTTGGGAAGTGGGCTTATAAAAGGGATTGGACCAGTATTCGCCAAGAGAATTGTTCAGCAATTTCAAGAAGATACTCTGAGGGTGTTGGAGGAAGAAGCCGATTATTTAATTAAAGTTCCTGGCATCGGACAAAAGCGAATTGAGATCATCAAAAAAGCATGGCAAGATCAAAAGGAAATTAAAAATGTCATGCTTTTCTTGCAAAATAATGGGGTATCGACGGCCTTTGCCGTAAAAATCTTCAAAACTTACGGAAATGATAGCATAGAAATAGTGAAGACTAATCCCTATAAACTCGCAGATGACATCTGGGGCATCGGCTTCAAAACAGCGGACAAAATTGCTTTGAAGATGGGATTCTATTTAAACTCCTTTGAACGCTGTCGCGCTGGGATTGTCTATGTACTTAATGAACTTTCCAATGATGGACATTGCTATGCTACAAAGGAACAGCTCCTTACTGAGGCGGAAACAATCCTAGAACTTGAGCAATCTCTCGTTGATTCAACCCTCGATAAAATGATTGTTGAAAAAACCGTCATTCTTGATGAAGAAGATGCCATCTTTTTACCACCCTTTTACTATAGTGAAGTGGGATTATCGAAAAGAATTAAGGCTATTCTGTCTATTGATGGCCACTACAATGTGGCAACTGTGGATAGTATTATTGAAACTATACAAGAAGAGTACAAAATTAGCTACGACGAGGTTCAAAAGGATGCGGTAAAAACAGCAGCCACTTCAAAGTTTATGGTACTTACGGGTGGCCCTGGAACAGGTAAAACCACAACTACTCTTGCTATTATCAAGGTGTTTCAATTGCTTGGGGCGCGAGTCTTACTTGCCGCTCCAACTGGCAGAGCTGCCAAAAGAATGTCGGAGACTACGGGGCTGGAGGCAAAAACAATCCATCGTTTGCTTGAGTATAAGCCACCCGAGGGTTACAAAAAGAATGAGGAATTTCCCCTGGAATGTGATGTGCTGATTATCGATGAGACCTCCATGGTAGACACTATCCTGATGTACAATCTTTTGAAAGCCGTATCCAACGAAACAGTTGTCATACTTGTTGGCGATGTAGATCAACTTCCATCGGTAGGAGCCGGAAATGTGCTTAACGATATTATTGAATCGGGTATCGTTAATGTTGTTAAGCTAACAAGAATATTTAGGCAAGCTCAGGGAAGTGCCATAATTACTAATGCTCACAAAATCAATCGTGGAGATTTCCCGGAGTTAAAGGGCAACAGTGACTTCTTTTTCATTGAAGAGGATGAACCATCAAAAGTGGTCCAAACGATAAGGGAGCTTTGCATAAAAAGGCTTCCTTCTTTCTATAAAGTTGATCCAATTAACGACATTCAGGTGTTATGCCCGATGCAGCGGGGAGAAACAGGAGCAGCAAATCTCAATGGTGTTTTACAAGACGCCTTAAATTCCTCAAACACTTCTATTAAATATGGCGGCACCGTTTACAAACTAGGCGACAAGATCATGCAGATTAAGAATAACTATGATAAAAACGTTTTTAATGGGGATATTGGAGGCATTACTAAAATTGATACTGAGGAGCGAACCCTCGTTTTAAACTTCGATGGTCATGAGGTGGAATATGATACTACTGAGCTTGATGAAGTCGTTTTAGCATATGCCACAACTATTCACAAAAGCCAAGGCAGTGAGTATAAGATTGTTGTTGCCCCTTTAACCATGCAACATTACGTGATGTTACAGCGAAACCTTCTTTACACCTGTGTAACCAGAGCTAAGAAGATTTTTGTTCTGGTAGGCGCAAAGAAGGCAATTAGTATGGCTGTTCGCAATAATAAGACCTCGAAGAGGAATACCCGATTGGCGGAGAGATTGAGTTCAAAGGATAATACTTAAGAAATGAAAGAAAGTGTGAAAAATACAATGACTAAACCGATTTGTTACCCTGATCAATCATCTCGATGCGCTTACAGTGGAACGAACAATGCCGATTCCTCCCCAAGTCTTATACAGAGCTTGGACAGAGCAATATCCTAATATCTAAGATTAATTTATTTTTAGTCGTTGCAGGCGGACATGTGGGCGTTAACAAGCTAACCCGCCACAAGGATGGACGTCCTTACCTATCCAAAGGCGCTCACTGAACCGGGAAGGGGATGCGTCACATCAAGTATTGCGTGTGGTGTTGAGAGTATTGTTACAATTTAGAATTGCTGGAGTTAACGCTCCAGCTTTTTTGATTTTTCAATTTAATCGGGTAATTTGCAGGAATGCAAGGAAATTTGTGGAATTAGGAATTGAGTGGAGGTGATAAATGTGAGCAAACAGGAAATTGCTAGTCTAGCTTGTAAGATTCTTGGCATCTACATGATCATTCAAGGACTAAACGTGATGGTAAACATAATTCCAGTATATTATTTTACACCCCAGCAAGGCTTCAGCAATAATCTATTAGTAATAATTATCCCTTTCGCAGTTCTGATTGTTTTTGGAGTTTTATTATGGCCATTATCCAATAAGCTTGCTGACCTGATGGTAAAAGGAGAGACAAATTTTCATGAAGAATCAGGGGTTAAAGCAAGCGACATTCAAAGAGTATCATTTTCCGTTCTTGGGTTATTATTATTTGGTAATTCGATCCCAAAGTTGATATCTGAATTGGTTAGTTTCTATTCGATGAGAGGAATGGCAAATTCCACGGTAAGGCTTTTAGGACAACTTGGAGTGCTAGGGACGATTGTCCAATTCATTATTGGATTAGGAATTTTTCTTGGATCGGAAGGTCTAGTCAATTTCTTAAATACCATAAGGAATGCCGGCCTGAATGATAAGAAGGATTCTAACGATCATGAATAATCAAGGTGTTCACCGAACTGAAAAGCTGGTGGGATGTGTCATATCAGTATGGTGGAAAGGAGTCTCATATGAATAAGCTGTCTTATTGTGGAAATGATTGTTCTGTATGTCCGAGGTACACAGCTACCGAAAAAGGTGATATTCCTCAACTTAAGGGGGTAGCAGACTTATGGTTTCGGGTCGGATGGCGTGATAAAGTTGTATCTCCTGAGGAAATTAAATGTTATGGGTGTTTAACTTCAAATTTTTGCAGGTATGGAATACAACAGTGCGCGAGTTCAAAAGAAGTTGATGACTGTGGAATGTGTCCAAGCTATCCTTGTGAAATAAGCTCAAAAACGTTTATACAAACCCAAAAATACGCAGATAGCATTAAAGATAAATGTTCTAATGAGGAATATCTTACGTTGCAGTTGGCATTTTTTCAAAAGAAAATGAACCTGGACGGACTCCATTCGAAATAAAAATGATTCATTTATTCAACAAACGCCTATTCCTCGCCTCCGCTAACCCTAACACTCAATGCAGCGGGCTATCCAAAGGCGCTCACCGAACGGGGAAGGATGGAGGATGAGCATTTTTGTTTTATTTTGGGCAAAATTACTTTATTTGGTAGTAATAGAAGGTTAATCCGGAAGTAAATGGAATTGACGGGATACCTAAATGAAAGGGATTTTAATTTGGAGGGATATTAATGAGAAAGTATCTTTTTTTAGTTCTTGTATTATTGCTATCCTTAAGCTTAATAGGTTGTAATACTAAAACAGATGCCCCAGCCCAAGTTGAAAAAACAAATTCCGCAAAAGATTATCAAAGTGTTGTTCAGGATTTCTTCAACCAGAAAAATCTTAAGATCGCTGTAAATAGTGGGGCCGCTGAAGATATTCAACTACCTAAGGATTTTAATGTCGTAAAAGATAACGTTAACGTAGGGAAACTACTAAAGCAAAGAAATGAGTTATCTAAACAGAACAACTTGGATTTTGAGAAATATATGGGTCAAAAAGTAAAAATGTATACTGCTCAAATTGAAACTGAGGACTCCAAATTAAATTATGACGTAGTTCTGTTTATTGCGGATAATAAAGTAATTGGTTATTGGAAGGATGAGGGAGTGAAAGACCCTAAGCAAAATACTCCAGATTTTAATGTTCTGGTAAACCTCTTAATCGTAAGATAATAATATATTTGGATAAATCGTACAATAGGCCTGCCTGTATGTTGAAGGGTTACCAGCAAAAAAAAACTTCCCGAGCTTTAAGCCAGGGAAGACTTTTTGAACGATTTACCAATTGTTGCGCCGCTGTGATTGAAAGCAGTCACGGCAATAGACTGGTTTGTCACCGGATGGTTGAAAAGGAACCATGGTCTCTTTTCCACATTCAGCGCAAACTGCTGGGAACATTTCTCGTTGCTGGCGACCGTATCCGCCATTATTACCACGAGTTTGTTGCTTTCGGGCTGCACGACAGGATGGGCAACGACCAGGTTCATTAGTGAATCCTTTTTCAGCATAGAATTCTTGTTCATTGGCCGAAAAAACGAATTCTTGACCACAATCTCTGCAAACAAGGGTTTTGTCGTCAAACATAAAAAAAACCTCCTAAATTTTCTGCCCGTAGGTGTGGGATGTAATCTTCCCATAGCTTTAGGCAATTAAGAAGGTTTTTGATATCCACATTTTCTAACGAGCACTTCATAGTATAGCATAATAGAGACTAACCCACAATCAATTATTCGGAAATATTTAAAACATCTCCTTACCCAATTCACTCACGCACCTCGCTATCCCCAACCCCAAATATCTATAAGCCCAAGTCACCGGTCATTTACCGAACTCCTTCAATCCCGCAGGATGGGATGTCCTTACCTAGTGGATGCGGGAAGGAATGAAAACAAAGATACATCTTCATCTAGTTTTAAAAGCGAGATATGGATACCAATAGTCGAAAGGTTATGAGAAATACGCAACCATGCGAAGTAAAACTTACTTCGCATGGTATGACAGCAAACATGGGACTCATCTAATTCCCATGCTAGCCAGTAGACAAGGAGCAAGTTTTGCTTGGTACTGGTGAATTTGGGTGGTGGGGACGGATAAAAAAATTGCTTAAAGCGTAATTAAGAGCGTCTAAAAAAGACAATTAAGGAGTATCCCCATGCTCATAAAACAGCTGCAACTGGAAATAGTTGAAGAAAAGGGTCCACTGTATGGTTTGTTGATTTCGGACGGACGAAATCAAGCGGATTTGCTTTTTGATATTATGACAAAGGAATTAAAGATTTTAGGGGATAATGCTTTGACGCGATTCCTTTTAGCCAATGAATTTCAGTTAAGAAAATTACTGCACAATAAGTGTTCAGATAGCTTTTATATAGGATTTCAGTTGGATTTTTCAGTGATTGACGGAAAAGATATAGCGGCGTTCAACAATCGAGACAACATCGTGGTCAAGGACCATGGGAGTATCGCCGTTATCCCCAACGCTGAAAAAAGAGATTTGACAGAAGTCTATACAGATGGAAGTTATGACGAAAAGCATCAACATAGCGCCTATTGCATTTTGAAAAAAGACTTGGACGGGCATTATGAAGCGCATGAATTTACTAGCGGGGACAAGAGTTCTTCCTTGATAGAACTTCAAGCTGTTATTAAGGCTTTAGAGCTATATAGTGGTGATCTTAGAATTATGACCGATTCTCAATATGTTCGCAAAGGAATTACCGAGTGGATATTGCATTGGAAATTAAATGATTGGTGTACTGCAAACGGTACCAAAGCAAAGAATATCAATCAGTGGTTGAAACTAGAACAGCTTTGCGAAGGCAGGCGTGTTGAGTTTGGTTATGTAAAAGCCCATAACAATCATTTTGAAAACGAATATTGTAATTTGATGGCTCGGAAAAAGTGTGAATCTATGAAGTCGGAAATTTGAATTGTAAAGGCAAGTGGCGTAACTTCCGATTTTTTGTAAACCTCCAGAGTGATGCATGTATCACATGGAGGTTTTTATTTGGCATTGTAGAAGCAAAAACATAGCTAATTTGGAGTATATTCTATTAACTCAAGGTATGGAATAAAAAGGAATGACGAGTAAAGATTGGTGGGCTAAACACGTATTTAATAGGGTGTAGACTCTACGGGGCGTGGATTGTTTTCATTATGGGCAGCATATACAATAAAGCCGAGGTGAACAAAATGGATATGAGAAGAAAAAAGCAACTTCTTGAGGAATATAAAAACAGACGACCCGAAATGGGCGTAATTTCTTACCGTTGCATAGCAACTAATGAGTCTTTCTTGGGTATTTCCAAAGATACGAAGGCCGATTTTAATAGTACCAGCGCCAAACTTGATGGAAACTATCATCCTAACAAAAGGCTCCTAGAACTTTGGAATCATTACGGCATGAAAGGCTTTGAGCTTTCCGTAATGAAAGTCCTTAAATATGAAAACCCTGCCGACGATCACACCGCCGAACTGGAAGCGTTGCGTGAGCAGTGTCTGGCACAGGACAAACAAGCAAGGAGAATTTGGAAATGAACAAGGATATTGTAATGATTGCCGATCAGTATGACCGCATCGATGGGAGAAACGCCTATAAGTCAGATATCAAACGGCTGACACTGGGCGCACCAACTTTGGAAATCAACAAGAATATGCAAATTGCAGTGCAAATCTGGAAACAAGAAGCGAACGGCGAATTAGAACTCAGTGCTGAGCTTCCCATACATCAGTTGATTGATCTGATGATTTTTCTAAGCCGCACCCTAATGTATTTTCGTGAAGCCTATAGGCTGCCGTTGTTATACGACCCGGAGAAGCCGATAGTGGAACGGATTGGTGTGCAGGGCGGCGTAATGCCAATCGCAGTCTATACCGAGAATCCGAATATAGACGAGGATATTCAAAAGTTTTCGCAGGCTCTAAGCAATCTAGGAGAGCTGACCGGCGAACGGCTGCGCGTGCTGTCTCGTATATTTGAGGAAATGGAGTATTATTAAAATGGAAAATCAATGGCTTCTGTCCCCTACCAGACAGTTGACGGAAGTAGAAAGATCTCTTGTCTGGCAAAAGCCTGTCACCCACATTGAAAGTGACGCTGAACGCCGCATATGTTCAGAAGTAAAGCGTAATTGGACGCGCGGTGAAATGAAAATTACAAATATCCTTTTAGAGGGAGACGCCGGTTCCGGCAAGACACAGCTTGCCAAAGCTCTCTCCGCTGACTTTGGACTTCCCTATGCTAAGGTGACCTGTTTTGCGGATATGGACAAATCCGACGTCTTAGGTTCTATCCTGCCGATGCTGCCAGAGGATGAAAACAATACTAAAGGCATAACTTACAAATATTATCCCTCAGAAATTGTGCGAGCTTTTGAAAACGGCTGGTTGCTGGAAATTCAGGAGCCTACAGTAATTCGTGACGCAGCGGTACTGATGGCACTGAACTCGGCGTTGGAGGCGGACGGCAGCATCAATCTGCCTACTCGGATTGTGCATCGTCATCCTGATTTTATCGCTGTTATTACTACAAATCGGGGCTACAATGGCTGCCGCCCGTTGAACGAGGCCCTGCGTGACCGAGTGCAGCACAGTGAAAAGATGGATTTACCCCCCATTGAAGTTATGTCGACAAGAGCAGCGGCTAAAACCGGCTGTACTGATGAAGAGCTGCTATTGACCTTTGCCCGTGTTATTGTTTTATTGGATCAAACTGCCAAGGCAAATGCCATCAAGGGTGTTGCAGGTATGCGCTCCTATTTTTTCTGGGTGGACGCTGTACTTCAGGGCTCGGAGGCGGTGGATGCACTATATCACAAGGTAATTTATAAAATCACTACCGACCCCGATGAAATCGTTATTCTGGAACAAGCCTTATCAAAGCATGGAGTGTTATCAGAACTGGAAGAGATGTCGGAACGGCAAATCAATACCAACGGCCAGGTTATGGAAATCCATACAGAAGGAACTATGGAGACAGAGTTCTTTAACACTATTCCGGATGACATCCCGGCGGTAGTCCTGCGAAAGTCAGCTGACAATGAAGGTCACTCAAATGATGATGCGGAAACCGCAGCCGATACGCAAAGCTCAGACCACGGCGAGGACGGAGACCCTATATATCACGAGTTGCAACAAAAAAACAATGTGGAATTGGAGCAGCAAAGGCGAAATTTTCGCAAACATCTGAATCGTCAAGCACGAGAAATGGTTAAGGGTTCTCCCCATGAGAACGTCAATTTGATTGTTCACAGACCGGAAGCAACGATCGCCCATCACCGTGAATATCATCAGATTGCCTCGATGCTTATGCCAATAATCCGGGAGTTGGTACGAAAAACCCTTCCGCTTTTGGAACACGAAGTATCCGCGGAGTTTGCAAAATCTCGTCTTTACGGGACGAAATTCCATGCAGAAAAGCTGGCATCTCCTGATTTTCACTACTATTCCCAGAAATGTCCGCCGGATGAAGAACCTTCTCTTGCGGTGGCACTACGAATTGACGAGTCGGCCTCTATGAGCGCTTTTGGGCGATTGGATGCTGCCAAGCAGGCTGCGGTTGCTGTTTATGAATTTTGTGAAAGCTGCAAAATACCAATGCTGATTTACGGGGATACTGCAGACCGCTCATCTCTGGAGCAGATGTCGCTTTACTCCTATATCGACTACGAAAATCCAGCCTTGAACGACAAGTATTGCCTGATGGCGATACAAGGGCACAGCAACAACCGAGATGGCATGGCGCTGCGAATCCTGGCAGAAAAACTAATGAAAGCATCGCAAAATGCGAAGCTGCTCATCAGCGTTAGCGACGGTCAGCCAAAAGCTATGCCCAACTATACCGGTGAGACAGCCATAAGTGATATGAGAGAAGTAATACAGGAATATAAGCGCAAGGGGATTGTGTTTCTAGCCGCTGCCATAGGGCAGGATAAAGAGACTATTTGTGATATTTACGGACAGGAACACTTTTTAGATATCACTGATTTACGGCAGCTTCCGGCACGGCTGGTTCAAGTTATTGCTAAATATCTATAGCATGGGATAAACTCTTAAGATACCGGAGGTGATTAATGTGGACTGCGCCAAGGTTGGGCGTTTTATTTTTCATCTACGAAAAGAAAAGGGTCTGACACAGCAACAGGTTGCAGATTTACTGAATATCAGCAATAAGACCATATCCAAATGGGAGTGCGGTTTGGGTTGTCCCGATGTAACGCTCTGGTCTGAGCTCTCGGCAGTGTTGGGTGCTGATATTCAAAAAATGCTGGAGGGAAAACTTGATCCAAATCTGCCCGACGTAGGAAAGATTGATAAAATCCGATTCTATGTATGCCCCGGCTGCGGAAACATTCTAACGAGTACAGGGAACGCCTCTATTTCTTGCTGCGGGCGAAAACTGCGACCGTTGAATCCGGTGCCTCACACAGCAGAACATGAAATTACAGTGCAAGAAATGGACTTAGACTATTATATATCCATTTGTCATGATATGATGAAGGACCACTATATCACTTTTGTGGCGTATGTGCTTTACGATAGAGTATTTCTCGTCCGCTTGTATCCTGAGCAGAGTGCAGAAGTCCGTATTCCAATGATTAAGAAGGGTGGAGATTTATATTTGTATTGTACAAAGCATGGTCTGCAAAAATACTCTGATCTTTGCAACTAACAACCGTGTTTTTTCACTACGGTATACTAAAGAACGCAGTTAATAAAAGATAATTCTATGCGAAATTTCGGTTTGATTTATTCCGGTTTGTAATGCTATTCTATTCCATTTTTGCGAATTGATCTGAGTCGAAAACAAATGAAAGCACCAATGCCGTAGAAAGTAATACAGCAGCAGTCCAAATAGCCTTTTCATGAAAAATTCCCGATTCTAAAGCTCCTATGGCAGCTCCTGCTAAAAAGGAAATCAGAATACAACTATATTTTAATGCCCTTTTTAGAGACTGCTTATCCTTTCTTACAATTCCTTTGTAGTAATTATCAACACAAGAACGCATATTTCCACTGCAAAATATACTCGCGTAATTTTCATCTATTCCAAATTTACGAAATGCACAGTATTGAAAGGATGCTGCAAAAGCAATAAGAGAATCAGCTATTATGTTCGGATAAGAGCATGGAATAAATCCAGTAATAAATAAGATAAATATTGAAGTTGCCAGTATTCTACGCTGCCATAATAGCGGATTTTCTTTAGAAAGCGAATAAAACATATGCCATGCCGCAAAGAACCCTGCCCAGAACGACAAAATAGGCACAAAGGGATGAATCATTCCTAAATAATTTTTCTTTGACAACTGGAAAGCAACGAGTACGAAATTTCCTGTCTGTCCTGTAGCAAACACTTGTCCACGAACAGTATAAGAATATACATCCATTAAACCACCTGCCGAAGCAAGCAACATTCCAAATCCTAACTTTTCGGTTATTTGTATATTACTTTTTTTACAGCCCAACTTATGCACCTTAATTCTCAAATTAGTATTTGAACCCCCCTTCTTATTATATACTTGCTACTTCATAAATTAAAAGGGTGGCAAATTACCAATGCCGACCGGAGAAAAGCTTTAACACAGGACTCCACAACCTCAAGTGGAAATATCCTCTTGATAAAGGTAGACGGAGGGGGTTAGTGGGGAATTTACAATCGTGAACTAAAGGAGTGACGGTGTATGAAATTTATTATTGAGGACAAAGCAAAAAATACAATTGAGAACATGAGAACAATGAAGGGAATTTGATTATTAAAAGAGAAATTAGCTATAGTTGAAATGGCTGGATTAGCAGACTCTGGTCAGACATCAGTGAAAAAGCCGAAACAAGAGGGCCTTGAAATTCACGATATAGTACGGAGAACAGTTAGCGGAATGAGCTATGATAGTTTTGCTGGCATCTGGAAATATAACATAAAACCTAAAAAACATGGACTTGAAGATGGGGGCCAATAGTTCTTGGATCATTCAAGTATGGGGAAGGCTGTAACGTCTTCAAGTAGATTAAGCGAGGGGAAAAATGAGTATTTCAAAAACGCAAATGGACTTAGATGTTAAAAACCTGGGATTGGAGCCGGACATTTTTGCTAAAATCTTAGAGTTATATCGGGATAACCATTATGCGCATTTGACAGGTATTAAAATCGTAGCCATTGGACAAGGGAAATTTACTGCCGAAATGGTCGTGGAAAAAAGTAATTTAAACGTGGTCGGAACTCTTCATGGCGGAGCAACTGCCACTCTGATCGATGTGTGTATGGGAATGGCTTGTTTTACAAAGGGAGTTACAGTTGTAACTGGTAACATCAATATTTCCTACCTATCTCCTGGAAGAGCTAGCAATAAGATCCTTGCTGTTGGACAGGTTATTAGGTCAGGTAAAACTGTCTATTTTACCGAAGCAAGTTTGGAAGACGAAAAAGGTCAGATCATCGCCAAAGGTACGGGGACCTTTTTCTATAAAGGTAATTTGTTAAGCGAGTAAATTCTTAGCTATAATCAATCTGAATGGTCATTTTAATATTAATAGCCATCTTCTAAGAAGATGGCTTAATATATTTTGTTCTAGTCACTGTCTTACTTGTCTGATATTGTGATTTTGCAATATCATTCTTTATGATAGAATAAGGCACTTACACTTTTGGGAGCTGTTTTTGCCTTTTTCCTGACTGTTGGGTTATATTTTCTGGTGTTATTCTTTTTTTAGCTGCCTTGTTAGGATTCTTTATATCCTTAAGCATTTTTACAAAATTATGTGCAGAGGGTAGCTTATTTTGTGGCAATAATACTATCATAAAAAATCAGCTTAAAATGTATGTCGGAATACAAAATAGGCAAGTGATGAAAGTGAGATAAGAGGATGTCTGTGATTGTTTTAACAGATAGCACAAGCTATTTGAGTGAAAAGATCAGAAAAGAGTTAAATATTAAAATGGTATCTTTAAATCTTTCTTACGGAAATGACAGCATGAGAGAAATTGACATGGATAATGATCGGTTTTATAAAATGATGGCCTCGAATGGAATTCCAACATCCTCACAACCTTCAATGGGGGATATGTATAGAGAAATGCTTGATGTGGTAGAGAAGGGTGATAGTCTATGCTGTATTTTCTTATCATCTGATATGAGCGGTACTTTTTCAACAGGGCAAATAGTAAGAAAGATGGTTTTGGAAAAACATGAGAATGCTATGATAGAGATTGTTGATTCTAGGTCCAACTGTATGCAGCTTGGCTTCGCTGTTGTCATAGCAGCGAGAGCAGCACAAGCGGGTAAGTCCTTGGAGCAGGTTAAAGAAGCGGCATTAGACAATATTAAAAGAAGTCGGTTCTTATTTATTCCTGAGAACTTAGACTACTTAAAAAAGGGTGGAAGAATTGGCGGCGCAAGTGCTTTGCTGGGAAATCTATTTAAAATTATCCCGATATTGACTGTGGAAAACGGCAAGACAACAGTTATGATGAAGGTAAGAACTAAGAAAAATGCAGTTTTGGCTATGATTGATACAATGCTGCAGGATATAAACAGCTTTGATTTAGGTGAGGTTGTTGTTCATCATATCAATTGTCTGGACGAAGCAAAAGAGCTTGCAAACGTGATTAAAGAACATCTTAAAGTAGTCGTAGATATAATGGATATTGGTCCAGTCATTGGATTACATGTTGGACCAGGAGCAATCGGAATTGCTTATTATACGCTAAAGGCTATGAGATAACTTTAGAGACATCAAAGATTATTTTGAATACCCCGATTAAAATAACCTTTACCTCTTGTTTATTTTAATGATATAATGTTACCTGAAAGGAAACTATTGCTATATTTTTGAAGTGTCATGACAATTAAGTTTTCTCAATAATACCAAGTTTAAATGATAAAAAAGTGAAGAAGGTGCTCTATGAGTTTTGAACGCAGTGATGTAAAAATTAAATTTGATGAAAATGCCAGTCAGTATGATGGTCAAAGAAAAAAGCTTATTCCCTGTTTTGATGATTTCTATTCTATAGCAATTTCACTTGCAGAAACTAAAACTAAAAACCCCAAAATATTAGACATTGGTGCTGGAACTGGCTTATTATCTTCTTTCATATTGGAGAAATATCCGGATGCCTTTGTGACTTTGATTGACCTATCTGAAAAAATGTTAGATATGGCAAAAGAAAGGTTTGTCGCTAATCAGAATGTCACGTACATAATTGATGACTATACCAAGATTAAATTCGATAGAAAGTATGATGTCGTGATTTCTTCACTTTCAATACACCATTTATCTGGTGATGAGAAAAAACAGTTATATCAAAATATCTATTCTAGTTTAAATCAGGACGGAGTTTTCATTAATGCAGACCAAGTTCTGGGGGAAACCCACTTCATGGAATCGTTGTACAAAAACGATTGGAAAAATAAAGTCGAAAGCAGCGGCTTGTCTAAGGAAGAAATTCAATCAGCATATGAAAGAGCAAATTTAGATAAAATGTCAACATTATCAGACCAACTGAAATGGATAGAGGATAGTGGTTTCTTAGATGTAGATTGCGTTTACAAATATTATAATTTTGTAGTTCTTTTTGGAAGGAAATAAATATCAGAACGAGCCTCGCGAGATGATTGATAACTTCACATCCATATTCCAAACAGCTGTAAGCTAGAGGCCAGCTTGTTTATAGGTAGATTGAGCATTGTTTATGACGATGCTCTTTTCGTTTTTGCACCATCCTGCGAGAAAAAGTAATAAAAAATTATTATCATAGGAGGAAATTCTTATTATATCTCGAATATATAAAATATACAGAATTACAGAAAGAAGATGAATTTATGGACTACAAAGAGGTGTTAAATTTATACATTCCCCTCGTGGATTTTATTGCAGACATCATCGGTCCCCATTGCGAAGTGGTTTTGCACGATATTATAGATGTAGAAAACTCTGTGATTGCAATTCGTAATGGATATATAAGTGGGCGGTATATAGGATGCCCTTTAACAGATCTGGGATTTAAGTTATTACAACAAAAGACCTTTTTGAATCAAAATGCCCTTGTGAATTATCGAAGCCGTACTGCCAGCGGCGAAAATTTAATATCTTCGACCTATAAAATTAAAGATGCAAAGGGTGAATTGATAGGAATGCTCTGTGTGAATATCTTAAATTCTCCCGATGATCTCATTAATAAAATTCCAATTGAATTTCCATTAACTGCAATGTTGGGTAATGTAGTTCGTATGGATGACACTGAAGAGGTAAAAGAGTCATTAAGCACGTCTTTGGATAGCGTGGTTGATGATGCGATAAAGAACATAATAACCAAGTACAAGATTTCTGCAGAAAGAATGTCCAGCGAAGAAAAAAGTGCAATTGTTCAAGAACTTCGTGAAGACGGAATTTTCAAGATAAAAGGTGCAATTGCGAAGGTGGCTGCGACTTTAAGGACCTCGGAAAGCACAATTTATAGATATTTAGCTATGAAAACAAATTAAATTACTTATCTCTAAATGGTTCTTGCTACTTTTCGGGGTTCCCTTGATTGCAGCAGTGTAGTGATGAAAAACACTGTATTGTAAGCAGTGGTTACTCTGATTGAAATATAGATTATGGGGTACAAATAAAAGACAAGGAGAAATTATTATGAACGAAGCGATCAAAACAGAAAAAGCTCCTAAAGCTGTCGGTGCCTATTCCCAAGCTATAAAGGCTGGAGGTTACCTCTACACGTCGGGTCAGATCCCCATTGATCCTAAAACGGGTGTTTTTGTCGAGGGTGGAGTTGAAGCTCAGACGAAACAGGTCATGGAAAACTTAAAACAGGTTATTCAAGAAGCAGGGTTAGACTTTGATAATGTTATAAAAACCACTATTTTTATTCTCGATATGGGAGATTTCGCTGCTGTTAATAAAGTTTATGAACAATACTTTACGAAGACTTTACCAGCTCGCTCTTGTGTCGGTGTCGCCAGCTTGCCAAAAGGGGCTTTGGTAGAAATTGAACTTGTTGCATCCTACCAAAACAAATAAGGACGTGATGAAATGTCGGCCTCATTGAAAGAAATACAAAGGGCTCGAGAAACACTAAATGGCGTGATTTGTAGAACGGGATTGGCATATTCCAATATCATCAGCGAGATGAGCGGCAATAGTGTTTATCTAAAAATGGAAAACCTCCAACGTACAGGTTCGTTTAAAGTCAGGGGGGCCTACAACAAAATAGCGAATTTAAGTGAATCTGAAAAGAAAAATGGAGTCATCGCTTCTTCTGCCGGGAATCATGCCCAGGGGGTAGCTCTTGCAGCAACCACGTTCGGTATCAAGTCGACCATTGTCATGCCGAAGCATGCGCCGTTGTCCAAGGTGATTGCTACGCGTGGGTATGGAGCAAACGTAGTCTTATCTGGCGATATTTACGATGATGCCTATGCAGAGGCCAAACGAATTCAGGCGGAAGAAAACGCCACCTTTGTTCACCCCTTTAATGATCCTTTGGTCATGGCGGGGCAGGGAACAATTGCCTTAGAAATGTTAGAGGATTTGCCAGATGTCGAAGTGGTGGTCGTGCCAATCGGTGGAGGCGGCCTAATCTCCGGGATGGCGGTGGCTATAAAAGAATTAAACCCGAAAATAAAAATTATTGGAGTGCAGACTAAAAATTGCCCTGGCATGGCGGAATCAATCGCCCAGAAGCAGGTAGTAACTGTTGATGGAATCCCGACCATCGCTGATGGCATCGCTGTCAAAACACCCGGGGATTTGAGCTTTGATATCTGTCAGCGCTATGTCGATGATATCGTTACGGTCGATGAGGAAGAAATAGCGAGTACAATTTTATTGTTACTCGAAAAGGTCAAGACTGTCGCTGAAGGTGCTGGTGCTGCAAGTGTTGCCGCTGTCCTGAATAGGCTTTCTGACTACAAAAACCGTAAGATAGCAGCGGTAATCAGTGGCGGAAATATTGATGTCAATACTATGACACGCATCATTAACAAGGGACTCGTTAAGTCTGGACGAAAGGTGTTTTTTGACACTGTTATTTCAGACAAGCCGGGCGTGCTCTGGCAATTGTTGCAGTTAGTTGCTAATGCAGGCGCGAATGTACTTGCTGTTACACATAGCAGGGAAAATAGAGATGTGGCTTTGGGTTGTGCGAGAGTGGAGTTGGAACTGGAAACTGCAGATGAGGAACAAATTCAGACTATAAAGCAATTAATGGAACAACGTCAGTATAAGGTAAATATTCGATAAGAAGGACGTGTAATAATGCAAGAAAAACAATTAACCAGAGGACTTAAGGCTCGGCATATTGAATTGATTGCACTCGGCGGCACGATTGGCGTTGGTTTGTTTATGGGGTCGGCGAGTACCATAAAATGGGCTGGACCCTCTGTGTTACTGGCCTATGCCTTGGCTGGGATCATTATGTTTTTTGTCATGCGTATCATGGGAGAAATGCTGTTTCTCGAACCAGTGACAGGTTCCTTTGCTACCTTCGCGAATAAGTATATAAGCCCATTGGCTGGATTTATGACCGCTTGGAGTTATTGGTTCTTATGGGTTACGGTGGGGATGTCGGAAGTAACTGCAATCGGGATTTATGTAAACTATTGGTTTCCGAGCATTCCTCACTGGCTGCCGGCTTTGGTCGGGGTAGGAATCGTTGCGGCAGCAAATTTAGCTGCTGTGAAATATTATGGAGAATTCGAATTTTGGTTTGCTATGATCAAAGTCATCGCCATTGTCTTTATGTTGGTTATTGGTACAGGCGTGATTTTTTTCGGGTTAGGTAACGGTGGTCATCCCATTGGTCTTTCAAATCTCTGGAGCCATGGCGGGTTTTTCGCCGGTGGGCTCAACGGTTTCTTATTTTCCCTCTGTATCGTAACGGCAGCCTTCCAAGGCGTAGAATTAGTAGGGATTACAGCAGGTGAAGCGGAAAATCCTAAACGAACGCTGCAAAAAGCCATTAAGAATATCATCTGGCGTATTTTGATCTTTTATGTGGGTGCTATTTTTGTCATTGTTACCATTTATCCTTGGAATCAAATAAGTATACTAGGCAGTCCCTTTGTGTTGACTTTTGCTAAAGTAGGGATTGTTGCCGCTGCCGGCATCATTAATTTTGTTGTCCTCACAGCAGCTATGTCAGGGTGTAATAGTGGGATTTATAGTGCGGCAAGAATGCTCTATACCTTAGCCAGTAATGGCCAAGCACCTAAATTCTTTGGTAAAGTATCTAAAAGTGGTGTGCCCAGAAATAGTATTGCAACGACGATTGCCTGTTTATTGTTGGGAGTTTTGTTAAATGTCATAGCTCCAAATTCAAAATTGTTTATCTATATTTATAGTGCCAGTATTCTTCCAGGAATGGTTCCGTGGTTTGCCTTAGCGTTCAGTCAATTTAAGTTCAGGGAGAAATGGAAAAATGAAATCAATGATCATCCCTTTAAGTCTCCCTTATTTCCAATCAGCAATTATATCACCATTATATTTTTGGCACTCGTCTTGGTTGGAATGTGGTTCAATCCTGATACTCATTTATCATTAATAGTGGGAGCAGTATTCCTCCTGATTGTCATTGTGGGTTATTATGCCTTTGGTATGGGAAAAAGACAGACAAACCAGGAATTAGAGACCACACAAGAGGTTGCTAAATAGAATCCCCATGGCCGTGATTTAACATCTTCCAGAGAGGTTATGAATCAATCCATAACCTCTATTTTATTTCAAAATCAGAAAGAATCGAAAGAAGGACAAATTTTCATGACAAGAACGATGCAAACGATGGACGGGAATACAGCTGCGGCTCACATATCTTATGCTTTTACCGATGTAGCGGCCATATACCCCATTACCCCATCAACAAATATGGCCGAGCATGCGGATGAATGGTCCACCCAGGGTCGTAAAAACATTTTTGGCCAAACGTTAAAACTTGTTGAAATGCAGTCAGAAGCAGGTGCAGCGGGAGCCGTTCATGGTTCCTTGCATGCCGGCGCGTTAACGACGACGTATACTTCATCCCAAGGTCTGTTGTTAATGATCCCCAACATGTATAAAATCGCAGGTGAACTTTTACCCGCGGTGTTTCATGTCAGTTCTCGAGCGCTTGGGGCAAATGCAATCTCTATCTTTGGTGATCATCAAGATGTAATGGCTACTCGCCAAACTGGCTTTGCTTTGCTTGCTGAAAGCAGTGTGCAGCAAGTCATGGATTTGGCAGCAGTAGCTCATTTGTCTGCCATTAAAGGACGAGTCCCATTTCTAAACTTTTTCGATGGATTTCGGACGTCGCATGAAATGCAAAAAATAGAAGTCCTTGACTATGATGAATTGGCTCAACTGATCGATCAGGATGCTGTCGATGAATTTAGAAGAAGAGCACTAAATCCTGATCATCCGGTTATCAAAGGGACAGTCCAAAACTCAGATATCTATTTTCAGCAACGAGAAGTTTCCAATCGATATTACCAAGCTCTTCCTGAGATAGTGGAAAACTATATGGCTGAGATCAATAAACTTACAGGTCGGGATTATCATCTTTTTAATTTCTATGGTGCACCTGATGCTGAACGAATGATTATAGCTATGGGTTCGGTATGTGAAGCTATAGAGGAAACTGTTGATTATTTGAACGCCCATGGCGAGAAAGTAGGTCTATTGACGGTTCATTTGTACAGACCTTTTTCCCTAGAACATTTCTTAAAGTACATTCCTAAAACTGTGAAAAAGATTGCGGTTTTGGACAGAACGAAAGAGCCGGGGGCTTTGGCAGAACCGCTGTATTTGGATGTTAAAGCAGCATTTTATGGTAGAGAATGGCAGCCGACAATCGTTGGCGGTCGCTGTGGCGTTGGTGGCAAAGATGTTGTTCCTGGCCACATTCAAGGGATTTTTGAAAATCTGAACCAACAGCAGCCCAAGGACAATTTCACCGTGGGTATTGTGGATGACGTTACTAATACCTCCTTGCCGTTTGGTGAAGATATCGATACCACTGCGCCTGGAACGACGGCTTGTAAATTCTGGGGACTCGGTTCGGATGGAACAGTTGGCGCTAATAAAAGTGCTATTGCCATTATTGGCGATCATACCGATATGTATGCCCAAGCGTATTTTGCTTATGATTCTAAGAAATCCGGTGGTGTTACAATTTCTCATTTGCGCTTTGGTAAAAGCCCCATAAAATCTCCTTACTTGATCAATAAAGCGAATTTCATCGCTTGCCATAACCAGTCATATGTCGATAAATATAACGTATTAGAAGGCCTAAAGCAGGGCGGAAATTTCCTTTTGAATTGTAATTGGACGGAGCAAGAACTGGATGAGAATCTACCGGCAGCTATGAAGTGTTACATTTTCAAGAAGAATATTAATTTTTATACCTTAGATGCGATTGGTATCGCTCAAAAAGTTGGTCTGGGTGGAAGAATTAATATGATCATGCAGGCTGCCTTTTTCAAGATTGCCAATATTATTCCCGTGGAAGATGCAGTGAAATACTTGAAAGATGCTGTCGTAAAATCCTATGGCGCTAAAGGTGAAAAAGTTGTCAAGATGAACCATGATGCCATCGATAAAGGGGTGCAAGGCATCGTGAAAATTAGTATTCCCGCTTCCTGGGAAAAGGCTCAAGATAAAAGCAGGACTGAGGATAACGTGCCAACATTTATTAAAAATATTTTGATTCCCATGAACAGGCAAGAAGGTGATCAATTGCCGGTTAGTGCTTTTGTTGGTATGGAAGACGGCACCTTCCCAATGGGTACTGCAGCTTTTGAAAAACGCGGTATTGCCGTTAATGTTCCTTGCTGGATACCGGAACATTGTATTCAGTGTAATCAATGTTCTTATGTATGTCCCCATGCTGCTATCAGACCTGTGCTGATCAATGAAGAAGAAATGAAAAACGCTCCTGCAGGTTTCGTAAGTGTTGCCGCCAGTGGTGCGAAGGGTTTGAACTTTCGCATGGCCCTTTCAGTCTACGATTGTACAGGCTGTGGAAACTGTGCCCAGATTTGTCCAGCCAAACAAAAAGCCTTAGAAATGAAGCCCCTCGAAACCCAACTTGAGCAAGCTGAGTTATGGAATTATGCTCTGACTGTATCGCCAAAAGTCAATCCCTCAAATACGCTTACTGTAAAAAGTAGTCAATTTGAGCAACCACTTCTTGAATTTTCTGGTGCTTGCGCAGGGTGTGGCGAAACTCCGTATGCTAAACTCGTGACTCAATTGTTTGGCGACAGGATGATGATTGCCAATGCTACAGGTTGTTCTTCCGTTTGGGGCGCTAGTGCACCATCTATGCCTTATACCAAAAATCATAGCGGGCATGGACCAGCCTGGGGTAATTCGTTATTTGAAGATAACGCCGAATATGGGCTAGGCATGTTACTTGGCCTAAATCAAGTCCGGGCGAAATTAGCCCAGGACATCCGAGAAGCGGTTAAATTAAATATTGGAACAGAATTCAACACTGCCTGTGAAGAGTGGTTGGAAAATATTGATCAAGGTGAAGACACCCGTGTCAGAGCAGATAAACTCATCGCCCTACTGGAAAAAAATAAAGGCAATAATCCGCTGCTTAATGAAATCTTCAAGAATAAAGATTTTATGGTCAAGAGATCCCAATGGATCTTTGGTGGGGACGGCTGGGCTTATGACATTGGTTTTGGCGGCTTAGATCATGTCTTGGCATCGGGTCAAGATGTGAATGTTCTGGTTTTTGATACCGAAGTCTATTCCAATACGGGGGGGCAGTCCTCCAAATCTACGCCCACAGCCGCGATGGCTAAGTTAGCTGCGAGCGGTAAACGTACTAAGAAGAAGGATCTTGGTATGATGGCCATGAGTTATGGACATGTCTATGTCGCACAAATTTCTATGGGTGCTGATAAGAATCAAACTCTTAAAGCCATCGCTGAAGCAGAAGCTTATCCGGGACCATCCTTGATTATTGCTTACGCACCTTGTATCAATCATGGGCTTAAGGTGGGTATGGGATGTAGTCAGTTGGAAGCTAAACGGGCCGTGGAAAGTGGTTATTGGTCGCTGTATCGCTACAATCCTCAATTGAAGGATGCGGGCAAAAAGGCATTTGCGCTCGATTCCAAAGAACCAACGCTGAACTTACAGGAATTCCTGATGGGAGAAGTGCGTTATTCTTCTCTGAAAAAGAAATTCCCTGAGGTAGCCGAGGCTATATTTGAAAAAACCGAACAGGATTCCGCTGAAAGACTGGAAAGCTACAGGAGATTAGCAGGTCAATAAGACGAAGCAGCACGTTGTGACTGTTATTGATTTAGAAAACAGTTAAGGAAGTCATAGCCAGAGAGTTTACTCTCTGGCTTTTGAATTATTTTATTTCAGTAAGATGAAATTGATGAAGTCTAAACATCATAATTGTGGTAAAATAGTTAATACGGTTATTTTGGCCCCTTTTTATAGCCGAATTTAAAACTAAAAAAATATAAAGCCTTTTTACGACGGGTAAATCGCAAAATACTGTATTTTAGTCTGCTGGAACAGGTATAGAGAAAGACGTATAACCCTTGGCTTTGTGTTTTTATAATGGAGTGTAATTTTCTTGATGTTAAAAGTTGATAAAATAAGTGAAGAAACCTATTATTCGTTTATTTCTCAAGCCGATTTAGGTAATTTTATGCAGTATCCTTCCTGGTCCAAAGTTAAAGCTGAGTGGACCAGCGATTTATTGGGGTGGTTCACCTCGGATAACAAATTGGCAGGGTGTGGTTTGGTTTTATATCGGAAAATGCCTTACCTTAACCGCTACCTGGCTTATTGTCCCCGCGGCCCGATTATTGACTGGCAGAGCTCTAACCTCAAGGAATGGTTTGAACCTTTTTTTGCTTATTTGAAAAGCAAGCATGTTTTCAGTGTTAAAATCGATCCACCTGTGGTACAGGCAAAATGGTATACTCCTACAATTAAAAAGTTCTTAGAGCAAGCTCGCGAACAGGGCAGCTCGGGAAAAGTTTTGCGTGATTTGCCACCTGATGAGGACTACAGAACGGCTAAACAGGTGCAGCAGCAATTAAGGCAAATTGGTTGGCAGAAGCAGCAAGGTGATACGGGTTTCGCCGTGTCCCAACCCGAATATGTTTACCGCCTGCCCTTAAAGGGGCGCAGCTTGGATGAGGTCTTCGCCTGTTTTCATACTAACTGGAGGCGCAACGTTAAAAAGGCTGATCGTTTAGGCGTCAAGGTCCGAGTCGGGACAGAGCAGGATTTACCGGCTTTTTATGAGTTGCTGAAGGTAACTTCAGAACGGGATCAATTCAAGGTGCGCAGTTTCTCCTACTTTTCTAATATGTACCAGTCATTAAAGGCCGAAGCAGCGGACCGTATTACCCTTTATATGGCGGAAGATGAAGAGGAATTATTGGCTGCTACCTTAGCCGTCCATTCCAATTTCCACTCATGGTATCTTTACGGGTCCAGCAGTAACGTAAAACGGGAGAAGGCCCCTAATCATGCTATCCAGTGGCGTATGATTCAGGATGCTTATCAGCTTAAAGCTCACACTTATGATTTCAGAGGCATCAGCCCTACTCTGGATGAATCTGACCACCTGTTTGGGTTGTTGCGATTTAAATTGGGCTTTGGAGGCGAGGCCTGTGAAATGATTGGTGCTTGGGACTATCCCCTGCAGCCTTTATTACACCGGGCTTTCCTGCTGTATTTAAAACGGCGGTAGGGTGCTGAAACAAATGGGGGTTGCCCTCACATTGCTCCTTGTTCTGTGGCTGAATAATATCAGCATAGAATAAGGAGCTGTTTTATTATGGTACGAAAATTAAAAAGGGAAAAGTCAGGAATGCGCATAATTGTATCATTTCTGTTGATGGTTGGAATAAAGTTCCGGCCCGTGGAACACGAATACAATTGCTAAACGGACACCGTGGGAGGCCTCACGGACAGGTGGAAACAGCGTATGAAACCTCGTTGAAACAAGATTATAGTGTGATAACATTTAGGTCATCGGGAACGTAGAGATTTCCGCAGTAGTATTTTTTCCCCTCGGCTGTATATAGCTCTTTTCGATGAGTTATATTCGTGTCTTCTGTATGCCATAGTACAAGGTTTTTAGCATTAAGGTGAGCAGCAAGTTCACAAGCATCTTTAACCGTGCTGTGATGTTTCTCATAGGGTTTGAATTTTTCTCGGCCATCATATAGACAGAAAGCCTCACATAAAAGCCAATCGCTGTTTAAGACATATCTCTTACATAATTGGTTAAAAGGTTCGTCGCCTAAAAAGGTCAGAACTTTTCCGTCACTCAGTTTAACAGTAAAACCAAACTGTTTTACCTTGGTGGAGTGAATATCGAAGAAGGTAAAGTTTTGACCTATGAGGTTTTTCACTTGCCCATCGGTAACAGGGACAAGAATAATTCGATTCCCGATTATGTCCGTTAATTTTTTATCAAGTGTAGATTCTACGAGAGTAATGATATTGTTAATTAACTCCTCATGGCAATAAATCTTTAGGTTATCGTGATACTGACCTGATAGCATGGACGAAGCGATCATTCGAATAATCCAAACTATCCCGAGCAGATGGTCGGAATGCTTATGGCTTACAAAAACGTGATGAATCTCGGTTAAATCAATACCGACTTTTTCTAAAGCTGCCAAGATGCCATTACCACCTCCGGCATCGACTAATAGATATTCATTGTTCTCATTTGCGAGGGCAAAACATGTGTTGTAGCACTTAGTTACTCCAGCATGTCCGGTTCCTAAGACAAATAATCGATTCATTGGTCTTCACTCCATTGTCAGCTTAATTTTGCATTGAGTTAATTTAAGATTCTATTTGTGACAATAACGGATTTTACTAAATTACAATTTATGGATTTTCGCTAAGACAGCACGTTGAATTTAAAATTAACTTTTCTTATTGCCCCTGTCAATAACAATTTTCCAGAATTGAAGTTTTGGAGTTTAAATTTGATGGAAAGTGTCAATAATTGCTGAAAAAATGCTCTCTCAAACGTATAATTAGTAAAAGAGCATAATCATTAGTATTTACTGTGGGTTATATATAATTTCTGTTGTCGTCAGTGATTCTTAACTATTGATCCAGATAGATATAGGGTCCTTCGTTAACTTCAGGTGGGGTAGAGTCCTCCTTCGCCGCTAAGTATTCCTATTGAGAAAGGCAGCTCGGCAATAATGTCCACTGGACATTATTGTATCTGAAGCCCCGATGTTCAGCTTTGGCTGGACGAGTTCACTGAGAAGGGTTTAGTTTAAACTTTGTGGGAGGAGAATTATGATGGAGCTTTTGGAAATGGACGGCCTCGTAAAATGTGAATTTAAAAAAGGCTCATATATAATCCGGCAAGGTGAAAAGATGGATTATGTATATTACTTAATAAGCGGCACCTGTTATCGAACGTTAATTTCAGAAAAGGGTGACGAAGTAATTT
Organism: Desulfosporosinus sp. FKA; assembly: GCF_002196785.1. Taxonomy (NCBI): domain Bacteria; kingdom Bacillati; phylum Bacillota; class Clostridia; order Eubacteriales; family Desulfitobacteriaceae; genus Desulfosporosinus; species Desulfosporosinus sp. FKA. The sequence continues at coordinate 27,603 of NZ_NAHZ01000018.1, forward strand.
ATGGTGTTAAGGAATCCAATAATTCATTTCAATCCGTGCTAGGAGCCTTAACGATATTTGACAATGGATTAAGCGATTATGATTTTATTGCTAAGAGCAAGTGCATTTGTTATAAAATACCGAAGGAAATATTTTGGCAATATGTGCAAAATGATCCGGTTGCCTTAAGCCAATTATTGCAAATGGCGATAGGACTTGTTCGGGAGTTAGTTGACTCTTTGCAGGCCAGGAACGAAGGTAAGGTAGGAAATCGTTTGTGTAAATTTCTGCTGACGAATTCTCAAGTTGAGCAGGGCTTGCTGCTGGTCGATAAGCGCTTCACTAATGCGACAATCAGCCGTTTCTTAGGTATTCATAAGGTTACAGTAGCTAAAATATTAAGAGCTTTGAAGAGTGAAGGTATTATCAAGAAAGAAAAAGAAGGCATTATAATTCTCGATGAGAACAAATTAGAAAGCTATGCAAATGATGAAAGAGTTATTGATTACTAATCAAGTGGATATAAGTACACGTTTTATATTTAACTCAGGGCGCGAGGGAATGCAGTGTTAACCTCTCGCCCTGAGTTGTTCTAACGGAAAAATAAACTTAGGCCGCAAGAAGATCAATATGTGTGCAGACAGAGTATTAGGGGCGGAAGCTGGTTTTCTTTATTCGAAAATTTAATAGCAGCATAGGTTATTGTAAAACGATAGTCTATGCTATTTTCTGCGAAATCTTTAACTGTTAAAATGTCGCTAAGACGACAACCTGCAGGAAATTTTTAAATACAGGGGAGGGAAATAGAGGAGCTTAAGTGCTTCGAACTTAAGAGTTAGGCAAAATTCCATTTTCTAAAAATCGGTATCTATATCTATCGTTGTTTAGATAAGTACTTGAGAATACAAGGACAATTGGAGGTTATTTAAGATGGCAATTGGAACAAGAGCAAATTCCATCGCCGAAATGCCCGATTCCGTAAGTACTCTAACCGGAAAAAAGGTAAACAATTACTTTGATGGTTTAACAGTATGTAAGAAACATAAAATGATTTTCATGATCATTATGGTAGCTTATTTCTTTGAGCAGATTACAAATTGGAATTTTGGATTTATTGCACCTTCTTTGATTAAGTCCTGGGGGCTGACCATGGCCGATATCGGGAGAATAAGTTTCGTGTATTTTATGGCCATGACTTTCGGAGGCCTCCTGGGGGGGGTAATATCTGATTCAATTGGTCGCAGAAAAACGTTCCTCGGTTCAATTTTCCTCTTTTCAGTCGCTTCTATACTTAACGGGTTCGCCAATAATGTGCTGACCTTTACAATATTTCGGGCATTAACGGGATTCGGCGTCTTTTGCTTAATGGTAACTTCACAAGCCTATTTTTCGGAGATGGCCCCGGCTGAATGCCGAGGAAAATGGCAGAGCCTTTCCGCTGCAGTGGGATTTACCGCTGCCCCCATTATTGGCGGATTGTGCAGTTTGATTATTCCTTTAAGTCCGCAGGCGTGGCGGTATATCCTCGTTTTGGGGGGGTTGGGGCTGGTTCCCTTTGTCGTTGGCTTAAAATATTTACAAGAGTCACCGCGTTGGCTGGTAGCCGAAGGGAAGGTCGACCTGGCGGAAAAAGTTGTTTGGGAAGTTAGCGGCATTCCGGTGAGTTTACAAAATGTGCCTTTACCCTCAGGAAAGAAAGAAAGTTTGTTAGGAAGAATAACTGGAATGTTTTCCAGGAAGTATCTTGTACGCACCTTAGTTCTCTTAGCCTTTGTCTTGTTAACTACGCCGGCAACTTTTGTTGTCACAAATTGGACCACAACTCTTTTGAATCAACGCGGATTAGATGTTACCGAAAGTTTGCGAGTTTCGTTTATTCTGATGATTGGCGTTCCGGTTGGCTTATATATTTCTTCGTTTATTGCGGATAAAGGCGGCAGAAAAATACCCATGGTGATCCTTTGCGCTTTGGCAAGTGTGCTTGCTGTCATGTTTGGGAAGGTTGCGGGATTTTGGCCGATTTCATTGATTGGGTTCCTATTGATCGCGGCAATCATGGCGTTTGCCTTTATCTCCTATAGTTATATTGCTGAATCATACCCAACAAGCCTGCGAAATACGGCTGTAGGGATTCATAATTCCGTGGGCCGTTTTGCCACGGCAGCCTTTCAATTGGTCATCCCGTTGATTTTTGCTCAGTATAAGTTTGTAGGGATCTATAGTATTGTAGCGATTATGATTTTGGTTCCTGCTGCGATATTAGCTATTTGGGGTGTTCGTACAGGGGGCAAATCGTTAGAAGAAATAAGTTAAAAGAGAATTGGTACTGGTTATGGAAGGAAAAACATTGAGGAGTGATTACGTTGAGAAATTTTTTAGAAACAGAAAAACACCTAATTACGTTACAACATGAGTCCGAAAAAAGATTTTTAACTGAATTTCGTTCCGGCAGCTATACCCAGGAAAATCCGCTGGTTATCAAAAATCCATATCTGATTAACCCTCTTTCTGCCGTCATTTGTTTTAATACAGCTGAAGCAACGACAGCGGAAATTACGGTTAAAGGTAAGGCCAAAGAAGGCGATATAACTCATACTTTTGCTGCAAGTAAAGAACATATTTTGCCGATTTACGGCTTATATGACAATTACACCAATACGGTAGTGATAACGCTTGGCAATGGAAAAACATCCGACGTTAAAATTGAAGTCGAAGAATTGAATGTTAACAGAGCTCTGTATTGTCATACTACACCGGAGTATTTCGGCAAGGATCTCATGCTGATCTCCTCGACAACTCCCTTAATTGATTCTGCCAAAACGGTTGGTTTCGACTATGCAGGGGATTTAAGATGGATAATCACTAACAAACAAAGTTGGGATATTAAAAAACTAGAAAACGGAAGACTTCTTTACACATCCTATCGAACTGTCCAAAAGCCCTATTATACAGTTGGCTTCATGGAAATGGATTTCTGTGGCAAAATCTATAAAGAATACCGCTTACCAGGTGGTTATCATCATGATGGCATAGAATTGGAAAATGGTAATTTCCTAGTCGCTTCGGACAATGACTTTGAGGAATCGGTTGAAGATTATGTCGTCGAAGTCGATAAAACAACAGGGGAAATCGTTAAATCCTGGGATCTTCTTAAGATTCTGCCCAGGGAAAAGGGCAACGCGGGGGATTGGAATCACCACGACTGGTTCCATAACAACGCAGTTTGGTATGATAAAGCCACTAACTCCATTACGATGTCCGGACGACACAAGGATGCCATTATTAATTTTAATTATGACAGTGGGAAATTGAACTGGATACTGGGCGATCCTGAAGGCTGGGGCGAAGAATGGCAAAAATACTTCTTTAAAAATGTCACTAAAGGTGATTTTGACTGGCAATATGAGCAACATGCTGCCCGAATTTTACCGAATGGCAATGTCTTCGTTTTTGATAATGGAACTTATCGCTCGAAAAATAAAGCAACTTGGATTCCGCCCGAGGAAAACTTTTCGCGTGGCGTGATTTATCGAATCGACACAGATAAAATGGAAATCGAACAAGTATGGCAATACGGTAAAGAACGCGGAGCTGAATTCTATTCTCCCTATATCTGTAATGTTGATTATTATAGCGAAGGCCACTATATGATTCACTCAGGGGGAATTGCGACTTACCGTGGCAAGCATACAGACGGTTTGGGAGCTATGCTTCTTAATAAATATAAAGATGAACATATTCATCTAACCTTAGAATCCATCACTGTGGAAGTCCAAAATGATGAAGTGAAGTATGAAATGAAAGTTCAAGGCGGCAATTATTATCGGGCCAGAAGACTTTCCTTATATGATGAAAAGACCCATTTTACACTTGGCAAGGGAGAGTTTTTGGGCGGCTTTGGCGTAACATCGGAGTTCGGAAAAGTAAAATTCAAAGATGCCGAAGGCGGAGTCCCGGCCAAACATAATTTATCGTTAATTCTGGAGGAGGATCGTCTGGCTCTTCGCGCGGCCTTTAAAGAAGGATCGGAAGTGTTTCTGGAATTAAAAGGTGCGAGCGAAGTGAAGTTCTATTCCATACCAACCGTAGTTCATGATGTGACAGCTGCCTGTGTCTCCTTTGAAGAGCAAAAAGACAACGACTTCCAATTCTATGTCAGTAGGGAAGGATTAGCGGGAGACTTTGATATTTACCTGAATATTGATAACAAAAGGTATGATACCGGATTCTCAGTAAAGTTATAATAGCCAGGATCATCATCGGATAAGAATATAATTGGAGGATGCTCCCCAGAAGCAGGCAGGAACGATTAAACAATCTGTTGGCTAAAGGGGAGTTTTCTCTGCCAATACATTAATAGGAAAGTAATTCTAGGAGCAACCTTCACTTACAAGAAGTAGGAGTTCTTACTAGGATAAATGATTTTGAAAAAGTTAAGGGCTTCTTCGAAATGTCCTAGGTATTAAGTAATTTTATGGTTCTGATTGTTAAAAGAATAACATGTGTTATCGGTTTGCTCCTTGCTAAATGTCTATAATAAACACGAGTTTCGGGTATTTAATATCAAATAAAAAAGGGCCTAACAAAATTTTTAATAAAGAGGAGCGTTGTTCTATGGGTCAACCATTTGTTCATCCTACAGGAGTGACTATTTATAATCCCGAAAAGTGTTTTAATGGTTATACTATCATGGCTGTAAAAAAGCTTGGCTGCGTTCTTATCGATATGAACGGCAATGTTGTCCGAGTTTGGCAGGATTTGCATGGGTTTCCCAATAAGCTGCTTCCCGGTGGCTATGTTTTGGGAAGCCGTGGTGTAAGAGACCCTAAATTCGGTTATCAAGACCAAATTGACCTCGTTCAAGTGGACTGGGAAGGTAACGTGGTTTGGAAATTTGACAGAAAAGAATTGATCGCAGATGAAGGGCATGAACCTCAATGGATGGCGCGTCAGCACCATGATTATCAACGGGAAGGGAATCCGGTTGGCTACTATGTGCCGGGTATGGAATGTCAAACCAACAAAGGGAATACTTTAATCCTTGTTCATGAGAATTGTTTTAATAAAAAGATCTCCGACAAGAACCTGTTAGATGATGTCTTTATTGAAGTTGACTGGGAAGGCAATATCGCCTGGGAATGGCATGCCAGTGATCATTTTAAAGAGTTTGGTTTTAGTGAAGCGGCTAAGCTTGCACTTTATAAAAACCCGAACATGCATGAAGCCGGCGGTGGAATGGGTGACTGGATGCATATCAACTCCATGAGCGTCCTCGGACCTAATAAATGGTACGCTAAGGGTGATGAGCGCTTCCATCCGGATAACATCATTTGGGATTCTCGTGAAGCGAACATTATTGCAATTATTTCTAAGGAAACTGGAAAAATCGTCTGGAAAATGGGCCCTGATTATTCAGCCGATAAAAAGCTTGCTAAGATCGGGCAGATCATTGGACAACACCATGTGCATATGATTCCCCAAGGCCTTCCGGGAGCAGGAAATATTCTCATATTTGATAATGGCGGTTGGTCAGGCTATGGCAGCCCAAGCAATATTTCCAAAGATGGTACAAAAGTTAATATTTCTGACCGGTCCCGTGTCCTCGAACTTAATCCTGTGACCATGAAAGTAGTCTGGCAGATTCTCGGAAGCGAACTTATGGGATATGGGCAGCCAGGAATTTCTGACTATCGTTTCTATAGTCCTTTAACCAGTGCAGCTCAGCGTCTGCCAAACGGCAATACCTTGATAACCGAAGGGGTGGGCGGACGCTTCTTTGAAGTAACACGCCTGAAAGAAGTCGTCTGGGAATTCATTTCTCCATTTACAGAAAATCCATCAACCATCTATTATCGTGCTTATCGTTACCCTTATAGTTATATTCCTCAACTTCCTGAACCCCAGGAAACCCCTGTACAAATGCTCGATATTCGCAAATTCCGTGTACCGGGCGCGGCGGATTGCGAAGTTCAAAATGTGGTGGGTGTTGAAGGAACCACAGGCTATCCTGCCATCCAACAAGCTTGTGTTGCCGCAGCCGATCAGGATTTGTCCTTAAAGGATGACGATGATGATGACGAGGATAGTTTCACGAAATTTTAGTGAATGAAAAACTTCTAAGGAGTGAGGAAAATGTCGTTGGAAAAGTTAAATGCCGATCAATTTGAAAAGATTATTTATAATAATGGTGAACCTTCTTTAGTGATTTTCTCCAGAAAAAGTTGTCATGTCTGTCAGGGAGTTATCCCTGTTTTAGAAGATCTAAAGCCAAACTATGAGGGGAAATTTGGGTTCTATTATGTTGACGTCGAGGATGACAAAACATTATTTCAAAGCTTTTCCCTTAAAGGTGTTCCTCAAATCCTATTCTTTAATGAAGGTGAATATCAAGGAAAGCTCGCAGGAGCCGTTGACGAAGAAAAAGTCGAGGATAAGATTGCGGACGTCCTTGAAGGGTAAAACCTCAGCATTTAGAGAAAGGAAGTCGTAGAGGAGTATGGGAGATATAACAAGTACCTATGATTTAATCATTGTGGGCGGTGGCCCGGCAGGACTTACGGCGGCTATTTATGGCGGAAGAGCCAAGTTAAAAACCTTGGTCATCAATAAAGGTACCGTTGGCGGGTTGGTAAATACAACGCGGGAAATTGTTAACTATCCCGGGTATGGACAAATCAGCGGGGAAGAACTCATGAAGGACTTTAAAAAGCACGCTGAATCCTTTGGGACAGATTTCTTACGTGATGAAGTTGTTAGAACGGATTTCTCACAGGAGGATAAAGTAATCACTACGAAAAAAGGCAAAGTCTATTCATCTAAAGCAGTTATTATCGCCTGCGGCAGTGAACCGAGACTTTTAAATATTCCCGGTGAAAAGCGGCTCCAAGGCAGCGGGGTAGCATACTGTGCTACTTGTGATGCCGAGTTCTTCGAAGGTGAAGATGTCGTCGTTGTCGGCAGCGGGGATCAGGCCATTGAAGAAGGTATGTACATCACGAAATTCGCTCGTAAAGTCACTGTGATTGTGCTCCATGACGAAGGAATTCTTGACTGCAATAAAGTGAGTGCAGAGAGAGCGTTCCAAAATCCAAAAATGGAATTCATCTGGAATTCAACCCTCGAAGAAGTTCAGGGTCAAGATAATGTTGAAGGAGTTAAGATCAAGAACTTAAAAACCGGAGCTTCAACGGAACTTGCCTGTCAGGGTGTCTTTTTCTTCGTGGGCATGGTGCCTTCGACCCATTTTCTTCAAGAAAGCGGTATCGGGATCGATAAAAGAGGCTATATCCCGGTCAATGAATTAATGGAAACGAACCTTGAAGGGGTTTATGCGGTTGGAGACAATCGGGTTAAATATTTAAGACAAGTGGTTTCCGCAGCCGGGGATGGAGCTACGGCAGCTGTTGCCGCCGAACGCTATATTGAAGAAATGAAAGCGTTCAATTCAAACGTTTTGGAAAGTGATAAGCAAGTTCTTTTGCTCTTCTTTAATGCCCAAGATAACAGTAGCTTGGGATTTGGTACTTTGTTAGAAGAAGTAAACCAAGAACTGCAGGAACGATACAAGATTGTAAAAGTTGATCTGACCACGAAGAAAAATCTCGCCCAAAAATATGGTATCGAAAAGGCTCCCTCCGTTGTGGTATTAGATAAGGGTCAAGAAGTTAAGCGATTGGATTGTTTAACGACTATAGAAAATCTGAAATCCCAGTTGTGTTAAAAAATTAATCAGTGGTGACATATGTGCTAGTGATATGCTCCCTTCCGGTTGTAGGTTAAATCATAAACTTATAATCGGAAAGGGGCATATCATTTTATTATTTCCTGAATTTTCAATTAAAACTTCTCTGAAAATAATACTATTCACAATCTTAATTAGATCCTTGCAGGCATAGCATATAAAGGTAGGTCGTGTTATGTGTCCTTACCCATTCCTAATAAAAAAATTATAAAAGAAAGGATGCAGATATGAAAAAAAAGGGATTAGTTTTTCTTACCATTCTATTCTTGATAACTTCTTTTTTGTATCCAGTGAAAAAAGCATCAGCTGATTTTGATCGCGAACAACTTAAAAAGAGTGTCTTCAAAGTATATGTTGATTATCTCGTCAATGTAGATGGTTTAGGAGCTGCGACCATTAGTGTCCACGGGACAACGTTTGCTATTGGTAAAAAGGGAGAAAAAATAAAATATCTGATTACGAACTACCATGTCATGGATCAAAACAAGGTTATTCAAGATGTTGCCAAACAAATTGTTGATGCTCTTCAAGCAATAGGCCGATATACTTCCATCGAGAATGTTGCCAAGTATGTACATATTGAAAAAATGCATCCTTATATTATGCTTTATGACGCCCCTATCGATATAAAACTTACGAAAGCGATGGAGGTTAATGACCTGGCAGTAATTGAAATCGTCAATGATAATGAGCGCTTAAACGTAGACCCATTGGTTTTTGGTGATCCTAATACCGTTAAGACCGGAGATAAAGTATATGCCTATGGATTCCCAGGTATTGTTGACCAGCTTAATGGTTTCTATCTTGGCCGAGAAAGGGCAACGGCCCGTCCCAGTGACGTCTCTTACACAAATGGTGAAGTGAATCAAAAAACCCAGATTTCAGTTCAAGGCTCTTATCCTCTTGATGTGATCCACAGTACAGTGCCAATATCAGGGGGGAATTCGGGCGGGCCTTTGGTGAATGAAAACGGCTATGTCATTGGTATTAATACCTACGGCAGTACACAAGGAAATAATTATAATGTGGCTATGGTTCCGACCTATCTCTTGTCTTTGCTAGATAATATTGGAATATCCTATGAAAAAACCAATGGTTCAAGAAATGTTACTTCATCATCATTTATCGGCAAGTTGACTGGCAATCCAATAGTCATCCTAGCAGCCGTAGTTTTAATTATCTTAATAATTCTTGCTATTGTGCTTATAGCTATAAACACCAGTCGCAAAAAGAATAAAGTCAACCAAGTTGAAACGTTACCGCAAAACCCTATTCAAAATAACTTGATTCATAATCAGCCCAAGCCGCTCTTAATCGGAGTTAGTGGACATTTTGCAGGGAATAATCTTGGCGTACATGGAGCACTGATCATTGGCAGAGATCCCGCCCAATGTCAAGTGGTTTTCCCTGCTAATAACACGGATATTAGTCGCCGTCATAGTTGTCTATCGTATAACTCTGATGCGCAAAGTTTTGTTTTGGAAGACCTGAATTCTTCGAATGGAACCTATCTTTTTAATGGGCAGCGTATAATCCCAGGACAGCCGCACTATCTGAAAAGCGGCGAGAAATTTTACCTAGGTGTGCCAAATAATATGTTTGAAGTACGACTATAACCTAAAGTGATTGTGAGTTTTTTATATTTAGTGGGGGTGTAAGGACATGGACCTTTTACGCTGTAATCAAGGACATTATTTTGATGCTTCTGTATATCCGAGCTGTCCCTTTTGCAGTGGTCAAGGACCCTCGTCAGGGGTAACTCAACATATCAATAACCCTTCTCCAGTTAATGATATTCCCAAAACCCAACATACAGCTTCAAATGTCCCAAATGGGGCAAGCGATATTCCCGTTACCCGGGCGCTCAATACCAACGGAACTCCAAGTCGCGGAGAGAAAACAGTTGGCATTATTAAAGCGAAGACTGGGATTGATCCCGTCGTCGGCTGGCTCGTCTGTGTCGAAGGCACTAGTAAAGGACAGGATTATCAGATCATGAGCGGCCAGAATACAATCGGCCGAGGACAAACCAATATCTCCATCAAGGGTGACGATTCAATCTCCCGCGAAAAACACGCTGTCATTATTTATGACCCTAAGCATAATCGCTTCTTTATCCAAGGAGGAGATGGGCGCGATCTTATCTACATTAATGACGCACCGGTTTTGGCGGTTACGGAATTGCATGCGTATGATGCGATTGAAATAGGTAAGTCGCGCTTGCTGTTCATCCCGTTTTGCGGGGAGGAGTTTAAATGGGACTAAATAAAGCAGTAAGCAGCCTTATTGTTGTACTGTTGATTAGCCTAATCCTTTTAGAACCTGCTGTTACTAAGGCTGCCAACGACTCTAATTTTAATATTACACAGGTCGACTCGAAATTGCCGGACTTAAAGTTGTTTGTACGCTTGGATAACATTAATCTGGATAATGCCCAGCTTAAAAATGCCTTGAAGATTAAAATTAACGATACTCCTACCCAATTAACGGGTATTCAGGATGTTAAAACCGATAATGGAGGCACGGTAAATACGTCTTACCTTATACTTGTCGACACGTCTGTTTCTATGGGAAGTGAAAACCGGGCAAGTCAAACTAGGGTTTTGCTGGAAAAATTGTTCGAATTTGTTGGACCGAACGATCAGCTTGCAGTCTTTGGTGTTAGCAATAAATTAGAAACAATCAAGGATTTCGCAGTAAGCGATTCTTCTCAAAGCACTATTAAAGCAATTCAAAATAGCATTTCTGTGGGTAGTGGGACAGGGACACATCTATATTCTGGGATGCGTGACGCTATTGACATTGGTCGGACTGCTAAGGATATTCCTGAACAGCGTATAGTTGTCTTGATTACTGACGGTGGAGTTGATGGGGACAGCTTTAGCAGTGAAGATGTCCAAAAATATGTGGATATTGACCGCTTGCCTGTTTATACCTTGATCATAAATAAGCAAAACTCACTGGAACAAGAGTTCAAGGTCGCTGCGGATCAAATAGCCCAGAAGACGGGTGGTCAATACTTCATCAGCGCGAGCGGAAAAGAGTTGTTTGCTAATTTTAAATCGTCGATCGAGAAATGCAAGCTCATTAATCTACGCTGTGATAATTTCAAGGTCTTTAATCAACAGGCTGTTATTCATGTAGCGTTTAAAGACAGGCAGGGAGAAATCCGGCAAGCCGCCAAATTCACGGCTGTGCCTGCCTTAACAGATAAAGGCAACTCCAGCCAAGTTCTGGCGAAGCCTAAGCAAGAACTCAGAACTAGCTATTTTGGCGTGGCGATGATTTTACTTCCTTTTATTCTCATCACTTTGTTCCTTATTCTTGTAATGATGTGGTTATTTAAAAAGCCTAAGGGTGAATCACAACAGAATAAAACAGAATCTAATGACGGCAATGAACCAAGAAGCACAGCCATGCTTGTCCAAAATTCACAAGGAATTTCCTTTAGTATTGGTTTAGAAGTGCTGCAGGGAACAAATAAAGGGGAAGTGATCCAGATCCAAGCTGATCGGAATCCCCTGATTGGATCTGCACCTGAATGTGCATTACAAGTCGGTTACGACAAAAAAATCATTGGACATTTTTCGGTTATCGATGGAATGATCGTAATCCATAGTCAGACACCGGGAGAGATATATGTCAATGGAATTCCAGTGCAGGGAAGCTGTGCCTTGCAGAATGGCGATTTAATTCGGGTACCTGAGATGATGTATAGAATTGTAATGTAAGGAGTGTTTCAGTTGCGGGTTAATCACGTTCCGAAAATTTATTTAACACCCGGAAATGCGCAGCATATCGGTTCTAGGGAAGAACAGCAGGATGCTTTCTACTTCTCAGATTTTTTTGATGCACAATCCATTCAAGACAATGGTATCTTAGCTGTTTTGGCTGATGGCATGGGCGGGCACGACATGGGGAAAACAGCTGCTTCGATTGCTATAGAAACTTTTGTGGATAGCTATCAATTGTCCAACATTCAGGATTCTGTTCCCGGCCGGCTGGCTAAGGCTATCGACGCCGCCAACCAAGCAGTTGCTAAATTAGGGCTGGAGGTTAATGTCGATACCGGTTGTACTTTGATTGCCTCTGTGGTCAAGGAAGGATTATTATATTGGGTTGGAACCGGTGACAGCAGAATATATCTCTGGTGTCAAGGCCGATTGGTTAGAATTACCAGTGATTTCACCTTTGCCAGGAATTTGGAAAAACTAGTAGCCGAACAATATATCTCAGAAGAAGAGGCTATGATAAACGACCAACGTCATTATTTGTACAGTTATATTGGTGTCCGTGATAATTTTAGGTTCGACGTTTGTCAAAAGCCTATTTTTCTTAAACAAGGGTACAAACTTCTCTTGTGCAGTGATGGATTATTTGGCACATTAAGTGAAGCAGAGATAGCTGAGGAGATGTCCGCTTTACCTCAACAAGCTGCGGATAAATTGCTAGATAAAACACTTCGTAAGAATATCCAGCATCAGGATAATGTCACTATCCTAATTATTGGGTGTTAAGCTCTTAATAGTCATTGAATAACATTTCAAAATGAAGAGACGAGGTGATTTTCTTGGAAGTTCATGCCAACTTTTGGAAACGCCTTTTAGCGTATTTTATTGATAATGCGATTTATAGTACCATACTGATCCTCTTAACAGTTCCATTCTGGTTAGCGACTGCCCTCGGAGGATGGCAGCTGCTGTTGCTCTTGAACATTATCGTTGGGTGGTTATACTTTGCTCTTATGGAAAGCTCTGCGAAACAAGCTACATTAGGAAAGTTAGCTCTAGGAATTATCGTCACAGATTTGTTTGGGCAACGTATTTCCTTTGGAGTGGCAACCGGGCGTTATTTCGGGAAAGTACTATCCTTGGTTCCCTTATGTGCGGGTTTTGTGATGGCTGCATTTACGGAAAGGAAACAAGCCCTTCATGATGTCTTATTGGGAACCTTGGTCTTGAACAAAAATAGCAGTGTCGTCAATAATCGTCCACATCAGATGCCCCCAGGACAAAATGTCCGACCAATTTTATGTGGAGTTACCGGGAATTATGCGGGCCAAATGATTCACATTGATGATAAAGGATTAATTATAGGAAGAGATCCGCTCTCCTGTAATATCATTGTCCCATCAGAAGCAATAAGCCGTATGCATTGTATTATAAAATATGATTCAAGGCAAAACAGTTTTACCTTAACAGATACTTGTTCGTCTAATGGAACTTTTCTGGCTTCGGGAGTTCGACTGGGAAAAGGGCAAGCAATCATTCTTAAAAGTGGCGATCGATTTTTCCTTGCAGTGAAAGATAACATGTTTGAAGTGAAGGCGTAGTTGCTTTATCTACATGGAAAAATGGGTGAGAGGAGAATGATGTTGGACAATAATAATGATTTTATTAATGATGCCAACAATCTTTGCATGGGTTGTATGCAGTTACGTGGTCAAAATGACCAATGCCTGAATTGTAATTGGGTAGAAGGTACACTGTCTGATTCACCGCTTTATCTACCGCCGCGTACTGAACTGAACAACCGCTATGTGATCGGACGTGTTTTAGGGCATGGAGGTTTCGGTATTACATATCTGGGCTGGGATCAGGAATTACACCTAAAAGTTGCCATCAAAGAGTATTTGCCGGACGGCTTAGGAACAAGAGCTTTAGGTAATAAAACCGTTTCTGTTTTTAGTGGGCAAAACGGACAGGATTATGAATATGGCCTGGAAAAGTTTCTGGCGGAAGCGAGGACCCTGGCGCGTTTTCAAAGTAATCCTAATATTGTCTCAATCATGAACTTTTTTAAGGAAAACGGTACTGCCTATATCGTGATGGAATATGTGGAAGGAATCTCTCTAAGTCAGCTTTTACAGAATAGTAATAAAGGTCGCATGCCCTTGGATGAAGCACTAACCTATATTATGCCTATTGCTGATGCCCTTTCCCTTGTTCATGCTGAGGGAGTCCTGCACAGGGACATTAGTCCGGATAATATTTATATAACGAAAAATTATCAAGTCAAGCTCCTGGATTTTGGAGCGTCACGAAAAATCGTGAATGATGTCAACAAGAGCCTATCCGTACTTTTGAAACCAGGCTATGCGCCGATTGAACAGTATACTTCTAGAGGCGTTCAAGGCTCTTGGACGGACGAATACTCCTTAGCGGCAACGTTTTACAAATTACTCAGTGGTAAAACTCCTCCGGAATCGATTGATCGCATGCAAGGTATTAAGCTTGAGAGTTTAGTGGATCAGGGTGTAAACTTGCCCTCCGTTGTAGAATCAGTTATCTTCAAAGCTTTAGCTATACAACCTCAGGATCGTTTTCAAAATATCGATGAGTTCAAAGCAGAACTGAACAAAGCCCTCTCCATAGGAACTAGCCCCGCTAATACGGTAGACAAGGCGACGAACATTGACTTAGAAAGTCACCGGTCTGAGCAGAAAATTGAAGCGCCTGTCAAGAATAGCCAAGCTGAAGGTGGAGGCAATCAGAATACGGGACCTGCGAGTCTTAACGGCAGTCAAAAGCTGATAATTGTATTAGTAGCTGCATTAATTTTGGTTATACCTGCCACGATTTATGGAATAATCAAATTCAACAGGCCCAAACCGGCTGATCGAATAGTTGACTCTAATCAGGGAAATATTCAAGCTAACAATACTCAGGTTAATAATAATCAATCAATCGTATCTGAAAGCGGGAATCAACCTATTTCTACACCAAAAATTACAGATAAACAAGTAAGTAATAGAATTGTATTTTCTGTATTAGAAAACATCGTACGTCAAGACTCCAAAGGTTCATATTTCATGTACCTCCGTGACAATACAACTAAGGAAGAATATGCGAATAGTGAAGCTAATGACTCAAAAGTTGCAGGGGGGTTAGTTTATATACCAATCATGACCACAGTACTTATTGAGCATTTTAATGGCAATTTGAACTTGGATAAACTAATTACCGTTCAAGGAATTGCCGGAGGTACAGGAAAACTTACTCGACAAGATAGCGGCAGAAGCCTATCCATTAAACAATTGCTCGAACTAATGATGCGCTATTCTGATAATACTGCGGCAAATTTACTGATTGATGAACTTGGAGGTCTGGAAAGGATCAACAAGACGATGAGGTCCTTAAATATTGACGGTATCGTACTGAATAGAAAACTCATGGACCAGCAAGCCATGAATAGAGGATTGGAAAATTACTGTTCGCCTCGGGGTATTGGATCTTTACTAAGTTTACTAGCCGAAAATAGAATTATGGCGGCGCAAGATTGTGAATATTCTATCAGTATTATGGGGAATAACGATCATACTGGAATGGCGAAATACTTGCCTGATAATATCTTGATAAGTCATCAGACCGGTATTTTAACTGGCGTTTTTAATGATGCTGGAATTATCAATACTCCAAAAGGACGAGTTGTCCTAGTCTTAATGGGAGAAAAGGTAGACCAGGATACAGCAACAGAAATATTTGGAAAGGTGGCCAGAGCTGTTGTTGAACAAATCCAGAAATAGCAATAGATTCGATCGCATCATCAAAATTGCCTTATATGTGGTTTTATTGTTGTTAGTATTTACTGCTATAGTATTTACATATGAGGTCACAAAAAAAGAAGCGACGGCAACAAGTAAATCTGATTTGATGGACTTCGCCGTTGATTCCGGCAAGCAGTCCAGTCAAGATAATGATTCCGAAGGTAATGAATCGACTCTGGAAAAAAGTAATATACAAACCTCAAACACTGGCAAGAACGTTAAGAGTACAACAGATAAGTTGGCAAGGGATATTAAGAAGATTATCCAGAACGAACGTGGTTCATATTCTATATCCTATCAAGACACGATTTCTAATAATAATTTGGTCATAAACCCCCAAAAAATGACTGCAGCAAGTATGATTAAGTTATTTGTCATGATTGAATCCTATAATCAAATCAAGGAAGGGGTGATTAATGAAAATGAAAAAATAACGCTTACCAGTAGTATGAAAGTAGGCGGAACAGGCTCTTTATCAAGCAGAAAAGACGGTACTGTCTTAACAATAGACCAGCTAATCTACTTAATGATAACGCAAAGTGACAATACGGCAACAAATATATTGATCGATCGAATTACTATGGACAAAATTAATACTACTGTTCAAAAATTAGGCTGCCTTGATACTGTACTTCAAAGGAAGATGATGGATTTTAAAGCTCAAGGTGAAGGAAAAGAAAACTATACCTCTGCTGCCGATTTATGCAATATTTTAACAAAACTATATAAGAATGAATGTCTCGGTGAGAAGTATGATCCAAAGATGATTGAAATTCTAAAGAGACAGGAAAATAACACCAAATTACCACTTTTGCTTCCTGCTGGAACAGTCGTTGCACATAAAACAGGTGAACTTGATCAGGTGGAGAACGATGCCGGAATAATATTCACTCCCAAGGGTGCCTATGTTTTATGCGTTTTGTCTAGTGGTATTGTAGCTGGCGATGCAAGAACAATAATCGCCAAAGTGTCCAAGGTTGTCTACAATGATACCTTGCATACTAGCTGAGGTGTGACCTCCTTAAAAATGTATTTCCAAACGGTGGGAACAGTGTTAAAATTATGTTTAAAAGGAGGAGGATTTTATGAGAATAGCTATAGTTTATTATAGTATGACTGGTAATACCAAAAAGGTTGCAGACCTCATAGCTGAAGGTGCAAAGAAAATCGATAATGTTGATGTAAAAAGTATGTCGATCGAAGAAATTGACAATGAATTCTTGAACGAAGCCAAAGTAGTTATCTTTGGATCGCCGACGATTGCAGGAACCTTTGCATGGCAATTAAAGCAATGGTTAGATACAGCTAAAAATGTTAACGGAAAACTCGGAGCTGTTTTTGCTACAGCAAATTATGTTGGCGGCGGTGCAGAGGTAGCGGAACTCTCAATGATTGCTGAAATGTTAGTAAAAGGTATGTTGGTCTACTCCTCCGGTGTTGCTGAGGGACAGCCTTTCATCCATTACGGAGCTGTGTGCATTAAAGATGGGGATGATGGGCAAAAAGAGCGAGCAAAAATATTTGGCGAAAGAATTGCTAGAAAAGCTGTAGAATTATTTAACTAATACACTAATCTAAAAAGTTACATCTTGGAGCTGAATTATTGAAATAATTAGTTTTATAGCAAGCTTTTATTGCAATTAAGGTATTTATGTGCAGACAAGTTTGTATCAACGCAATATGTTGTGTTATTAACAAAAATGAAGTATGTTTCTTCACACATTTAGAGTAGTGCGGGGAGACATATTTTTTTTGCCATTCATAACTTAGTTGAGCGCCTTCCTGAAGATGATCAAAGAACTGAGATCGGCTTCCAGGTTATTTATTATCCTTTCTCCATTTTTCAAAACCAACTATAGCAGCACCTAGGGCGCCAACGATCTGTGGTTGACTTGATATATTGAATTTCATCTTGAATGCGCTGGATAAAATTTGGCATATCTTTGGATTGTTAGCAACTCCGCCGGAGAATGTGACCTCTTCCCGCAAGGGAATTTTTGAAGCGAGACTCAACATTTTATTTGCAATGGTTTGGACTATTCCGGAAGCAATTGCTTCTTTGGGCACCTCTTGAGCAAGGAGGCCGATAATCTCTGACTCAGCAAAAACCGTGCACATGCTATTGATGCTTACTGGTTTGCTGTTCGAAGCCAGTTGACCTAATTCATCTAATGTAATGTCAAGTATTCCCGTCATTACTTGTAAGAAGCGTCCTGTCCCGGCAGCACATTTGTCATTCATGATAAAATCAGCAACTGTCCCATCTTCATTGACTGCGATCACTTTGCTGTCCTGACCGCCGATGTCGATGACTGTTCTAGTATGCGGAAAAAGGAAATTCGCCCCTTTAGCGTGACAGGTTATTTCAGTAACTTTTTTATCAATGAAGGGAAGGGAAACACGTCCATAGCCTGTTCCTACGATAGCATTGATATCCTTTTCTCGCAGACCTGCCATGTTGAGTGCTTCCAGAAAAACTGACCGCCCGGCTTCTTTCGGGTTCCAGCCTGTGGGAATTATAGCTGCACTTCTAATGGTTCCATCAAAAATAACGGCTTTCGTTGCCATAGAACCAACGTCAATACCCGCGCTGAGCACTTAACTCACCTTCTTTGTAAATTATCATCAGTTGGATTAACTAACACAGATGTAACAAAAGCCTACCTATTTAATACTCGGGCTATAAGTCTTATTTTGTCAATAACTTATTAGCTATATATTAACATAATTATTATATTATCTATTGCCATAGAATAAAATAGAAAATGAGGAATAAGAATTAAGTTTTCAGTTTTCAGTTTTCAGTTTTCAGTTTTCAGTTTGAAATAACGAACGGGCTATCATCAATTAAGATGATAGCCCTCAAAATAGTAATTATTAGAAGATAACGCCTAAAGCGATAAGAATTAAAATAGCGATGGCAATAATTCCGGCACCGATGCAGCTTCCTCCGCCGCCAACTGGAGCACAACATGCTCCGCCCATGCCATATCCACCATAACCCATTCCATAGCCCATTCCGTACATTAATTTTTCTCCTTTCAAATTAGAATACGATCCCCATTGCAATAAGCAGAAGAATAATAACTACCACTATACCGATTCCTGCTCCATAGCCAAAGCCTGTTCCACAAGCACCTGCTCCGCCAGCGCCTCCAAATGCCATTTCCTTTTCCTCCTTTTCACGAGATAGTACATTGTATGTTAGAGATGGCTAATATGGTACATTATGGAAAAATGAAAGTGCGCAATATAATTTAGAGCTCAAAAACGCTTGGATTCGTTCGGATCTTGATTCGAACAGTAAACTTTACTGAGATAAAGTTTACAAAAGAGGACAACAAAAGCGAGGACTTAATATACTGGGCGGTGTATGATTTTTACAAGGAGGTGAAGAAATGGAGTGGCTAAAAAATTTGAGCAACGCAATTGATTATATTGAAGACAACTTAGTCGGTGAGATTTCTTATGAAGAAGCTGCAAAAATTGCGTGTTGCTCCACCTATTATTTTCAACGAATGTTTTCCTATGTGGCTGGTATTTCGTTATCCGAATATATTCGGCGCAGGAGAATGACACAAGCAGCATTTGAATTGCAAGCTACAGAAATAAAGGTTTTAGATGTTGCCTTGAAATATGGGTATACTTCACCTACGTCCTTTAACCGGGCGTTTCAATGTGTTCATGGGATTTCTCCTGCTTCCGCAAAGTCACAAGGAAGTGTGCTGAATGCATACCCACCTATCAAGTTTTCAGTTAAAGTTACAGGAGGTAATGTTATGTCCTATAGGGTTGAAGAAAAAGAAGCTATGCGAATTGTGGGTATCCGTATTCCACTATCGTTCGATATGGAAGAAAACATAAAACTTGTTCCTCCTTTTTGGAGCAAGACAATAAAAAGCAGTCAATTCTCGGAAATCTGCGATTTGTCGAACCAGTTCCCAAAGGGTGTATTGGGAGTTACCGTATGCCAAAGCACTGACGAAATTTACTATTTTATTGCAGCTGCAACCGATAAACCTACTCCTGATGGGATGTTCGAATATACAATTCCGGCAGCCACATGGGTGATTTTTGAAAGTGATGGGCATTTTAAAGAATCTATCCAAAACATATTTAGACGCTTCCTCACAGAGTGGCTTCCGTTCTCGGGATATACTTACGCAGAGCTGCCAGACATTGAAGTTTATCCAATTCGTAAAGAAAGACCGCAGGAGGGGCACTCCGAAGTGTGGATTGCGGTAAAAAAAGAAAAGAAGAATTGAATCGATGGAATACCAAATTGGAGGAATAAAATGGCAGTTATTATATGTGTTAAAGATTTGATTAAAAAGTATAACAACGGTGTGCAGGCACTTGATGGCCTTTCTCTGACTGTTAATGAGGGAGAAACTTTTTCCCTCTTAGGGCAAAATGGCGCGGGAAAATCAACGCTTATCAATATACTGACAACGTATCTGCGTCCTACATCCGGAAGTGTAATCATGTTTGGAAAAGATGTCTGCCACGAAGCGGCTGCAACCCGTTCACAAATTTCTTGTGTAGCACAGCGGACATCTATCGACTCACATCTTTCTCTCACAGAAAACATGATGTTTCAAAGCAAACTTTATAAGGTGCCGAAAATGGACGCACGAAGGCGTATGGAAACACTAATTTCCTGCTTTGGGTTAGAACAGTATTTGAATTATCCGGTTTCGTCCTATTCCGGCGGGGTAAAAAGGCGGCTTGACATTGCACTCAATATGATGTCAAATCCCAAAGTACTGTTCCTGGACGAGCCAACGGTTGGTATGGATATTCAATCCCGCATGGCAATGTTAGATATGCTGAAGAAAATCAGAAATGATTTTGGAACTACGATTTTTTTGACGACTCACTATTTAGAGGAAGCCGATCAGTTAAGCGATACTATCTGCATTATGAAAAATGGGAAAGAGGTCATTCAAGGTTCTCCGAACGCTCTCCGGGAATATTTGCATCAAGATATGCTGAAAATCAGTTTTGCATCAAAGGAAGAAGCTAAAATTTGCTTTGAACCGTTAAAAAGCGTCGTTGCTCTTAAAGAATCGGATTTACGAGACGATAAAATTATCACTAGCTTAAAAAACGGGCATAGCGATTTAGAAGAAGCAAATCGGTGGCTGTTGGAGCAAGGCGTTCCTTTCTTGGGTATCGAAATTATGCGGCCTGCTTTGGAGGATGTTTTCATAAGGCTGACAAGTGATGATGAAAGGGGAGTCAGTTGATGGGAGTTCTAACTTTGCTCCATCGTGATATAAAATGGCGTTTCCACAACGCTTTCACCATTGTAATTACGATTTTGCAGCCAATACTTTGGCTGATTTTATATAGCGCAGTTGCCGGGCAGTCCATGCATGAGATTGGAATCGAGAACTATACTGCCTTTATGCTTCCCGGTCTTGTAGTACTGGTAAGTTTCGGAGCTTGCAGCAGTAGTGGCATTATGAATTATTTGATGAAAACAGATGGCAGTTTTTACCGGGTATTGATTGCCCCGGTTCGGAGAAGTTCAATTGTACTCGGCCAGGTATTAGAAGCGGTTTTATGTACTTTTATTGAAATAGCTATTATGTATATGGTCAGCTTGTTCTTTTCAGTGAAAATTGCATCTGGGCCGATGGGATTGCTTCTAATTATTTTGTTGCTATTTATGACAGCGTTTTTTATGGCAAGTCTTACTTATGCAATTAGTCTTTGCTTACCGAATGAAGTCATATACGAAACAATGATGAACGCAATTGTCCTGCCAATCTTTTTCCTCAGTACAGCGTTATTTCCTACAGATAACTTATCTGGTGGATTGACAATTGCTGTTAATCTAAATCCGTTTACGCATGTAATTAATGTTTTACGAGCTTTGACTTTACAGGGCAATATTGCTGCACGTGATATTATCTTCGTCTTGATTTTACTTTCGATGATGTGCGTTATCAGTTTTTCTTGGGCATTATATAGGTTAAAAAAGGAAACAAGCTTCTAGTAACGTACTGGCATGCGCTGCCTTACAGCACAAAATAATAATTAATTTTTTTTATCGTTTCATGACTTTTCTTAAATATATTAAGGTGACAGATATTGTCGAACTCATTGATTCCAATCAACACCTGGAATATAATAGCAATTGTGTTGAGATAATGTCTAAAATTACCATATGGGGTGAGACGATGAATGAGTGCTGTTGAATTATTGAAGTCTATTGAGATTGTACGAGAAAAATTAAATACTTTAGGGTCAAATAAATCACTTGTCGACCCTGAAGTTATTCAACTTAGCCAGAGGCTCGATTTATTATTAAATATATACTATAGCATGAGAGATGTTGCTTAAGTTAAAATAGTTATATAAAAGCTATCGTACATACTTAATATGAAAACATCAAATTACGTATTGGAGTGCCTGGGAGGGTGATGAATTCTTTTAATCCCACCGCAGCGTTTTTGCGTTTCCAATTGAATTGCCGCCGAGATTAAGTCAATCCAAAACTTTTTATGGAGAATAAAAGAATATGAATAAAAGAATAGCACTATCTATTGTTATTTCGCTTAGTGTTTTATTAACTGGTTGTGGAAGTAAGCAAGTAGAAAATCCCTCAGGAACCCAAAATATTGAGAAAAAAACAATTGCAAATCTGACAGCACAGAAAAAGGCAAACGAGATAAAAAATTCTGTGGTGCCTAATTTCGAAGGAATATATAATAATACGGTTGAGATCGATGTCAATTTTAGCTCGAATGGTATGTACAATAATGAAGCTATTACAATCAAAGATGGCAAAATGTTATCCGATATTTTAACAATGATTGGAAAAAGTCAATTGGTAACAAATGAGTCAAAAATTAAAACTATGAGTGGAATAGCAACTAAGAACAATAGCTTGATTCTTGTTGGCAGGGATGGGAGCAAAAAGGAAATCAAATTTGCTTTTGATGACCCGGCATTTGCAGTTGGGTATTTAGAAATTGATCACCAAAAGTATGACCCTGGTTTTAGTTTTTTCAGGTATATAAGGGATCTTACAGAATATAGGCAGTTTGATACAAACATAGACAATCAGATTGAACAATTGTTTGGAAAATATAATTGGACTGTCGACTATAGAGTTAACACTATCGATGAAACACTCCCAGCTAATCTTAAACATGAGGCGGGGGAGTATCCTGTTAAGATATACTGGGCATACAATAACGAACTATCTAAAAATATCGGGCTGGATTATAGCAAATATTTAGGGGAGAAAGTGAAGGTTGACATATATAGGCTTAGGGAGCCGCTGCCTGATTACATGAAGCCAAGAATGGATGCTCGAGGAATCGTTTTGAAGTACGATAACAAAATCGTTGGGGCGTATATTGATGCCGGTAGGCATAATTGCTTTGCCTGCTCACTCGATCGGAAAAGCTTGAATGACATTAATGGTAAAGATTGGGATAATTGGATTAGTGACTATATAGATTATAATAATGAACTAGAGCTTAAATTGTCTAAAATGAAACCCGAGGATATCATAAAACAGTATTATGATGCTTTAGACAGCCATGATCAAAAAATGCAGTTTTCATGTTTGACCCGGCAGAATTTATGTCATTATCTATCTGTAAACATGGATAATAATCTTCTGTTTAACAAGGGTTTTAATACTGCTTATGCAGATGGAGAACAGAATGTAAAATCAGCAAAATTTATTAATTTGCAAGAAGTAAGTGGCCTTGGCAATCCAGAGGGGACTGTGGAGTATGCAGTAACCATATATTTTAAATTTAAACAAGAGATAACTTCTAACAATGGGAAACAAACCAGATTTATTATTCTCAAAAAAGAAACGGCTAAAAGTGGTTGGAGAATTGATAGCGAAGGTTTTTAAGACCCCCACTTCATGTAAGTGGGGGTGTTGGTCCTTCGCTTTAGCTGAACGAGTTCACTAAATATTGGCGAATTGAGAATTAGGTTCATAACTAGGAGCTAGTTTACGGTAAAATGCACTCTCATTAGAGATTAATCCAGTCGCTTCGAACGAATACCTTTCTAGAACATTGGAATAGTCGTTCGCTTGAGTAACAAAGAGTTTAGCCATATCTGCGGCGTCTTCTAAAGTGTTAAAAATAAAAAGATTATACATAAATAGGACTCTATTTTTTACGCGAAATACTAGGTGTGGTATTCCGCTCTTTTGAGCGAGCGAAATTAACACAGGTCTTTTGCCGATACTCATTAAAATACTTAAAGCCTCTAAAGAAATGCAGTCTTTTGTCATAGATATAGATATAGCTTTTTGCATATTACACTTGTTGTTGATTTCAAGATCAATATTGTGTTCTTCTGCCCACTCGTTTGTCATTTTGTTGTACAAATCTCGAACCCCCACAACCGCAAGCGTGAACTTACCAATTAATGACTCCGGCATATTATCGAATTCTACAGGAGTAACGCCAATGATTATATTTCTTTTCCCCATTTAGTCCACCTCTCAACATAATTTTTGTGATGTATAAATTGCAAATTATATTGAAACATGTCAGCCTAAATTTTATATTACAAACAATTCAAATAATTCATACTAGTTTAACTTTTCTTAACTATAACACTCCTTGCAAATTAAATAAAATGACCATTTTGTATTATTCAATAAGAAAATAAAATCACCATTCAATAAATTGGTAGTGGTGTAATCAGAAAAACTTTTTTAAAACTAAGTGAACCATGTATAATAAAAAGCGGAAAACTGTTGGAACAAGAGGTTCCTAAAAATGGAGATGAGGAATGAAATACTAATAAAAACAGGCTCGATCATTGGCACACTAAAATGCCTTATATGGGCGTTAGAAAACTATGAAAAAAACTGCAGAAAGAAGATGGTCTTCTAGTTGGGCGTATAAGAACAAATGAAACAATTAATGGAAGTGAATATTCGATAAGAAGGAAGTTGTAATAATGCAAGATAAACAATTAACTAGAGGACTTAAGGCTCGGCATATTGAATTGATTGCACTCGGCGGCACGATCGGCGTTGGTTTGTTTATGGGGTCGGCAAGTACTATAAAATGGGCTGGACCCTCTGTGTTACTGGCCTATGCCTTGGCTGGGATCATTATGTTTTTTGTCATGCGTATCATGGGAGAAATGCTGTTTCTCGAACCAGTGACAGGTTCCTTTGCTACCTTTGCGAATAAGTATATAAGCCCATTGGCTGGATTTATGACCGCTTGGAGTTATTGGTTCTTATGGGTTACGGTAGGGATGTCGGAAGTAACTGCAATCGGGATTTATGTAAACTATTGGTTTCCGAGCATTCCCCACTGGCTGCCGGCTTTGGTCGGGGTAGGAATCGTTGCGGCAGCAAATTTAGCTGCTGTGAAATATTATGGAGAATTCGAATTTTGGTTTGCTATGATCAAAGTCATCGCCATTGTCTTTATGTTGGTTATTGGTACAGGCGTGATTTTTTTCGGGTTAGGTAACGGTGGTCATCCCATTGGTCTTTCAAATCTCTGGAGCCATGGCGGGTTTTTCGCCGGTGGGCTCAACGGATTCTTATTTTCCCTCTGTATCGTAACGGCAGCCTTCCAAGGCGTAGAATTAGTAGGAATTACAGCAGGTGAAGCGGAAAATCCTAAACGAACGCTGCAAAAAGCCATTAAGAATATCATCTGGCGTATTTTGATCTTTTATGTGGGTGCTATTTTTGTCATTGTTACCATTTACCCTTGGAATCAAATAAGTATACTAGGCAGTCCCTTTGTGTTGACCTTTGCTAAAGTAGGGATTGTTGCCGCTGCCGGCATCATAAATTTTGTTGTCCTCACAGCAGCTATGTCAGGGTGTAATAGTGGGATTTATAGTGCGGCAAGAATGCTCTATACCTTAGCCAGTAATGGCCAAGCACCTAAATTCTTTGGTAAAGTATCTAAAAGTGGTGTGCCCAGAAATAGTATTGCAACGACGATTGCCTGTTTATTGTTGGGAGTTTTGTTAAATGTCATAGCTCCAAATTCAAAATTGTTTATCTATATTTATAGTGCCAGTATTCTTCCGGGAATGGTTCCGTGGTTTGCCTTAGCGTTCAGTCAATTTAAGTTCAGGGAGAAATGGAAAAATGAAATCAATGATCATCCCTTTAAGTCTCCCTTATTTCCGATCAGCAACTATATCACCATTATATTTTTGGCACTCGTCTTGGTTGGAATGTGGTTCAATCCTGATACTCATTTATCATTAATAGTGGGAGCAGTATTTCTCCTGATTGTCATTGTGGGGTACTATGCTTTTGGCATGGGAAAAAGACAGACAACCCAGGAATTAGAGGCTATACAAGAAACCAAACAACAGGTAGCCAAATAGATCCCTGCCCAAGTAATGAAATGGGAGGGAGATAAGGCTACTGTTGAGGCAGAGGTAACAATAAAACGATGAATCTCTGTACACTCGTTCAGGGATTCATCGTTTACATAGGATTGATCGTGTAATTTACCTAACTTATTATGGAGTTTGTTTTATTACTTAATTTATTCTTAGGCGTAGGCGCATAATTAAAACTATTCTTAGTAAAAGTTCCCTTTAAACATGAACTGCATAATACAATACATAGTATTATAGGCGTTGTTATTATCAAAGTTGCAATTAGGAAAGAAAATGTGTAACAAATAATTCCCAATAAACCAAAAAACATTTAAACAACCTCCTGTATATTATTTTAACGCGCACAATCATCATATGCTCAAATTAAATATAAATGACGAACGCGAAATATTCACAATATTCTCCATAATAATAGTCAATTGAATTTGCTGGCTATGTTCTATGGGTGGCTGTTTAGATTTGATGCGTAGAAAACTTTCTATTTAGAACATGGCCATGGAGGTCTTGCTTTAAAGAAAGGGCAGCTTAAAGCGCAGCCTATAGGGCTGCGCTGGTTATCCTCGGTTGAGGAGCGGGGCTTCAATCACTGATTTCTGAATTCAAGTATGATTATCAATTATAAACATTCTTCAATATAATATAGAATGTCAATTGCCCTAATAATTCCTATCGGCTTTCCTCCCTCCAAGACTGGCAGTATATTGATTTTTTTAGTCATCATTATTCGAATTGCATCAGAAAGATTTTGCTCTGAATGAACAAATTCAGTTACTAGTGGACGTATTGCATCAGCAACTTTAGTATTAACGCTATAACCTAAGGAACTCTTACGATAAAAGTTTCCCCAAGACACTGGAAAATTCTCAGCGGTATCATTATTATTCAGCGTTTTTACTTTTATGGCATTGAGTATATCTCGCACTGTTAAAATACCGGCAAGTCTCTCCTCATTTCCTTCTTTTTTTAGGACTATAATGGACCGATGTTTTTTACTCTCACCTGAATAGTCTTTAAGAACTTTTATGGCGTCTCTTAAGGTATCGGTATTATAGACTACAGGATATTCAGATGATGATGAAGATGAAACCGGAACCATTAAGTCCTTAACTTTTTTTGTTTCAGGCATAGTTAGTTCCTCCTCTTCTAATTTATTAAATATTTCGAATATACTTATTTTTATTCTATTCCTAAACGTTTGTGACATATGCCAAATATAATTGCATTCGATAGTTACATTTAAAACCAGAATAACGAAAACATATACCCCGCAAGGGCTAATTTCGCTTCGAAATGCGATTTGCTAATCTCTAGAAGGAACCAACTCCCACTTACAAAGTGGGAGTCTTACGATTGGATAAATTCAAGTAATTTAGTCTTGCAACTATAATATAAAAACTTAATAATAATTGACATATGTTCAAAAAGGACTATAATAGAAATCGAATGGGGCATATGCCAATAACCAAAAGGAGGTAATTGCCATGCCAGTTGACAGATTACTAATTGTGACTTCTTCGCAACACGTGATCAAAGTTTGAGTAAACGTTTTGAGGGTGATTGGCTAGAGAATATAACAACTATGTTAGATAAAATGGAGGAAAAGAAAAATGAAAATTGCTGTGGCAAGTAAGAATGGAATGGTCACAGAACACTTTGGGTATTGCGAGAGTTTCAATATTTTTGAAGCAGAAAACAATCAAATTGTTAAGAGCAAATCTATACCAAACCCTGGACATAAGCCTGGTTTTTTACCAAATTTCTTAAACGATATGGGAGTTAACGTTGTGATTGCCGGGGGCATGGGTGGCAGCGCCGTCAGCATCTTCAACGATAAAGGTATTGAGGTTATTACAGGTGCACAAGGAATTGCTGAAACCGCTGCAAAAAGCTATTTGCAGGGCACACTTAAATCTACGGGCTCTGTCTGTCACGAACATCAGCATCATGATGAATGTGGTAATTAAATGAGGAGACCTGATTATTTGAAGGAGGATAAACATGGAGAATATTCAAAACCTATTAATCATAGTTAACAGTGGCATCGACAAGCCATACAATCAGTATGCTTCTTATGTTGTAGCTTTTATGTCCAAGCATATAGCCAAGATTGAAAATGTCACGTTATATTATGGACCTTATGGAGTTAACATGTCTAAAAAGGGCATGCTCGCATCCCTTAAATTAACAGATGATCTTAAAGAATTAATCGCGAGTCAGCTGGATGGTGTAGCTAAGGATGCACTTCCAGATAATCTTGAATTAATGGCTCGTTTCGTTAAGGATAAATTAGGAATAAATATTGTTTCCTGTGCTACATTTAATGTTATCGATGGTATTTCTCAAAATCTTGAAGACACATCCCAAATGGAAGACTTCATTATGCCGGTTAAACTGCCACTGGCAGCCCAGGCATTAATCGGTGCTGATAAAATATTATACTTTTAGTTTCAAGTGCGTGGATAAACAAAGTAGCGATGACTTTTTACGATAAATTCTGCGACATTTTTGCACAGCGCAACCGGCCTAGTTTATAAACTATTTATAAGCTAGGCTTATTTTTGTTTTAAATAAGAGGAATTTAACAATCGGAGAAGAAGTTCTATTGAATCGAAAAAAATTATTATGGTAACTTCACTATCATTTGATATTGTTACTTAAATTTTAATTAGAGGAGGACGTTACCTTGACATCATTTCTAGAGCGTTTGAGCCAATATCTTTTTCGTCATTCCAGAATTATCCGCTGGTGGTTTAACCTTACTCTTTCCCATAAGCTTATTCTTGCCTTTTTAATCAGTGCATTAATCAACCTTTCAAGCGGTGGTTTTGCTTATTACTTAGCGTTACAGGGAGGTGAATTGGTAACTCATATTGAAACTTTATTAATCTTTTCAACCCTCGCCAGTCTATTAATATTTCTTTACGGACTTTATATCTCTTTTCTAACTTCGAGACCCCTAAGACATGCCGTCGATTTTGCCGATACACTGGCTAAAGGTGATCTGACACCAACTTTAAGTAGTCTTACGAAAACAGACGAAATAGGGAAACTATGCCAGTCACTTGGTACAATGCTTGAAAATTTTCGCTCATTAGTTGAAAATATTTCCTATGGAGTAAAAACGTTCCAGGAATCATCTCAAACTTTGGGAGAACGTGTAGAAGTAACCGCCAGTGCTGCAAAGCAAATATCTCAATGTATCGATGAGTTAGCCCAAGGATCACAAAACCAAAGTCAGGATAATAATCTTCAGGCTATTCTTTCTACGATCGAGAAGATGTCTGCCGGAATTGAACAAATTGACCAAAGTGTATCTCTTGCGGATCAAGCTTCCACTCAGGCGCTGACCTTAGCCAATGAAGGAGATCAAGCGATTACCGAAACAAACGTCCAAATGCTCCACATTCATCATACTGTTGATGAGACTGGTACCATTATTTCCGAACTCGGTGAAAAATCCAGCTCAATTCAAACAATTGTCGCAACCATTAAGGCCATATCGGACCAAACTAACTTACTGTCCTTAAATGCAGCTATTGAAGCCGCACGAGCAGGGGAACATGGTCGTGGTTTCAGTGTTGTAGCCGATGAAGTCCGCAAACTGGCGGAGCAATCAAACCAATCCAGTGTTCAAATTGAACAGATCATACTGGATATTAAACATAACGTTGACAGGGCTATTGCCAGCATGACAGCAGAAAAAGACGTTGTTCGTAATGGAGTCAAAATAATTGAAGAAGCTCAAAAAACATTTAATAAGATTATGGAAACGACGCAGATAGTCAATCGTCAAGTTAAGGAAGTAGCTCAATTCGCCCGAAATATTGCTGATAATTCGCATGATATCTTTTCCAAAATAGAACAGGTTGGTGCCATTATTAAAGAGACTACCCTTAAAACAGATGAAGTGGCTTCGAGCAGTTTAGAACAAATGAAAGCAATGATGGAAATCAATACTTTGACTGAAGAGCTTCAAGCAGCCTCTCGGTCACTGCAAGAATCAACAGAAAAGTTTAAATTAGAATAGTAGTGCAAATGCCTTTGGCTATTTGCACTCAACAACGTCTTGGTAACGACACACTTTTTTGCACATAGGGCATACAACATTCTTCGAATTCTTGGGTTTCCCCCTATAATTGAACGAAACGGTGATTGTTGTCATTCTACGAGATATAGAAGCCCATTTGTTCGATTTACTAACCTGTCCACAGTTAGGACACAAAAAATACGGAATCTCTAAATTATCCGTCAAATCATTACAACCTTCCTTCAAATGCGTTGCCTATATTCATCTTACAAGTAAGGGGTTTTCAATACGGGTTTATAATCTAGAGTATTCAGTTAAGATTTCTGCGTTACTAAATTTTTTGATTAAATTGCTTAAACATTAAAAGCCGTCCCACAGCAGGGCGGCTTTTAGTTCTCTCATATCTTGTCTTTAGCTTAGTAATTTCTTGTGCAAATGTCGAAATAACTCGAAAATTACATGTTGGAAAACTTAAAATTTTAAAGTATTATTAACAAAAGTGTAATTATATGAGATATTGTTATTCACAATGATATCAGGAGAGCGAAGTTTAGTAATTAAAAACATCGGTTGTTTTCTAAAGAAAGAGGTGTTATGGATGAGCAAGCGGTTCACATCTGAATGCTTAAGTAAATTTACTGAACTCTTTGATCTCAATGAAATACAAAAGCTACAAGATTTGTTTTCTGCTGCTACAGGTGTGGCATCTATCATCACTGAGCCCGATGGGACTTCTATAACAGCGCCAAGTGGTTTTTGTGATTTGTGTAAAGAAATAAGGAACACTGAAAAAGGTCTATATAACTGCCAAAAATCAGATTCGGTTATCGGGAGTCCCAGAGAAGACGGACCTAATATTCAGCGATGTTTAAGTGCCGGACTACTTGATGGCGGAGCAAGCATTGTTGTTAATGGAGTACATATTGCTGACTGGCTGATTGGACAAGTTCTCGAAGAAGATTCTGAAAATACTGACTTGATTAAATATGCAGATGACCTTAATATTGACCGGGATATATATCGAAATAAATTAGCTAAAGTCAAACGCATGTCTAAGCAGCAATTCGAAAACATCTGTGATTACCTTTATCTAAATGCACAATTGCTCTCCCAGTATGCGGTGAAAAATATTTCATTGGTTCAAGAGATTAATAGCAAGATCAAGAATGAAGTAACGATTAAGAATCTTAATATTGAACTTGAAGTCGAGATCAAGAAAAGAACTGATGAATTAATTATGACAAACAAAATGCTCGAAGAGTCTAATGCAGAGTTAGAAGAAATTAATGCGATACTTGAAGAAGAAATTATCAAACGTCAAAAAGCAGAAGATGATCTCAACAAATTAAATGAAGAATTAGAGGCGAAAGTAGCGGAGCGTACCCATCAACTCCAAGAATTAAATGCTATTTTGGAAGAAGAAATAGCAGAAAAGATACTTGCCGAAGACAAGTTAAAAAAAGAGAGAATTTTCACAGATGCTTTATTTGACAGTGCGCCTGGTATGATTTATTTGTACGATGATAATAGCAAGTTAGTGAGATGGAATAAGAAACACGAGGAGCTAACTGGGTATTCTTATCGCGAATTAAATAACAGACATATAATGGATTGGTATCAGAACGATTTGGAAAGTCAAACCGCGGTCATAAAAGGTATAGAAATGGTAAACAAAGAGGGCTATGGAGATGCTGAGGCAAATTTGCAAAAAAAGGACGGCACTACAATACCCATGTACTTAACAGCTAGTTTGGTGAGCATTGATGACCGACAGTATTTTGCTGGAATAGGGATTGACATGACTGAGAGAAACCAATTATTAGAAAGACTAAAAAAATATGAGATTCTGGCTGAAAAGGCACACGATGCAATATGGTTCCTTGATATGGAAGGAAATATTCTTGAAGCCAATAACACTGCGATGAGAATATATGGTTATACACAAGAAGAATTTTCATCCTTAAATGTTTCTGATTTGAGACATTTTTACAACCCTTCAGCTATTATAGCTCAAATGGAAGCAGCTGATAAAGATGGTATTACTTTGGAAACTGTTCATTATCGCAAGGATGGCACGCCATTAGATGTCGAAGTAAGCACACAAGGAGCTTATTTAGGATCTGAACGGGTTCTTCTCAGTATTATAAGGGATATCTCTGATCGAAAGAAGCGAGACAATGAAAATCAGTATTTAAGTTATCATGATGTATTAACAGGTCTTTATAACAGACGATTCTACGAAGAGGAGATAAAGCGGCTAGATACAAAAAGAAACCTCCCAATTTCTATTATCATGGGAGATGTTAATGGTTTAAAGCTCGTAAACGATGCCTTTGGCCATGATAAAGGAGACGAGCTTTTACAGAAAGCTGTAATAGCCATTCAAAACGCTTGTCGAACTGGTGATATAATTGCTCGATGGGGGGGCGATGAATTTGTAATTCTTTTACCTAAGGCTAATAAAAACGAAGCAGAAAACATTGTCAATAGAATAAAAAAACATTGTCGGTCTTTGAGTGTTAACTCAATACAAGTCAGCATTTCATTTGGGTGGGAAACTAAGAAGAGTGCCGCAGAAGATATATTAAAGGTTCTGAAAAGTGCTGAGGATTCAATGTATAAAGTTAAAATTGTTGAAAACGAAGGTACGAGGAATAATCTGATTAACACTGTCATTAACACCTTACACGAAAAAAACCCAAGGGAAGAACAACATTCCAAAAGAGTTAGTGAATTATGCCAGTATATAGGGAGAGCGATGGGTCTATCTGAAATTGAAATAAGAAGACTGAGGGTTGCCGGTCTGCTTCATGATATAGGAAAAATTGCTATCGAAGAAGGCATACTTAACAAACCGGGGAAGCTAACTGAAGCTGAGTTGGAACAGATAAAGAGCCATCCCGCTATCGGCTATAGGATAATAAGTACATCATATGAAATGTTAGAGTTGGCAGATTATATATTGGCACATCATGAACGATGGGATGGGAACGGTTATCCTAAAGGGTTAAAAGGAGAATCAATACCGAGGATTTCAAGAGTTATTGCTCTGGCTGATAGTTATGATGCTATGATAAGTACTCGCCCCTACAGAGATGCCCTCACTAAGGAACAGGCTTTATATGAAATTCAAACAAATTCCGGAAAACAGTTTGATCCTGACATCGCCCAAGTTTTTTTGAAAAGTTTGCAAAAAGGTTTGAATTTCTAGAAAGTTATGGAATAGGTATTTCGAGACCATCATTATCAATTTTCATTACACGCTTCATCGAATGATAACGTGGAGCGCGTTTGCAATTGTGATCTTAGAAAGAGTTTGAACGCAACAAAAGTAATTTTTACATATGTGACCTTTTGCGACAAATTTCATGACATTTTTACGATATAATACACGTGGTTATACAGCAAGTTTCTTATAATGACAAGGAATTTATGAAGCATGCATCGTAATTGGGCGCTTGATACATGTGGAAAAAGTAGCGCAACCGGCCTAGTTTATAAATTATTTATAAACTAGGTTTTTTTGATTTTTGAATTATAAGTAACTTAGCGAAATTTAACAGTAGTGAGTTAGTGGGTTGTTGTATTTGTGTAAATTATCCAGAGAATATGGAGGTCGTTAACAATGAAACTTAATTCATATCTAGAAATTGCCAGCGAATTACAGGATCTCTATGATGCGGAAACAGCTATAACACTGTTAGATACAAAAAATGTGATTGCCGTTTATCCTGGGCCGCATTTAGATTTGAATCTAAAAGTAGGGGATCAAGTACCTAAAAATACTGTAACTGATGAAGCGCTCCATTCAGGTACTCATATTGTGAAACGTATCCCAAAAGAAGTTTTAGGCATACCGTATGTTGGCATAGCCCATCCAATACAAGAAAATGGAGATACCGTTGGTTGTATTACAGTAAGTATATCAACCGAGCATTATGATAAATTACTAGAGGCAGGTCGGGAAATTCTTACAGCTGCAGAGGAAATATCTGTAGTCTCAGAAAGCCTTACTGCCACTTCAGAAGATCTTGATGTAACAACTAAAGCTATGATTGATGAAATTGACAAAGTCACTCGAGAAGTTGAGCATACGAACAAGGTAACAGAAAAAATAAGCAAAATTTCAGTCCAAAGTAATATTCTTGGTATCAATTCATCGATCGAAGCGGCTCGTGCCGGAGAATATGGTAGAGGTTTTACTGTGGTTGCAAATGAGATAAGAAAGCTTGCCGAAACTACGAGAAATTCAACTTTCGAAATAGAATCTGATCTAAGTGGAGTTCAAACATCTGTTAATAATCTAGTTAAATCAGTTAAGCAACTAGGTAAAATGACTGAATCTCAAGCCAGTGCAGCTTCAGAACTTTCGAATGCCTTATTGCAAATTACACAAATGGCTGAAAAACTAGTAATGATGGGTAATGTCTAACCTTAACTACAGTCCTGTATTTATCCAGTTTTCAGACCCCCACTTCTTGTTCACTTGCTTTTTATCAAATTTAAAGAAGACTGTCCTATCAAAAAGAACAGTCTTCTTAGGCGAATTGAATGTTATTGAAGTGCAAGCGTTACGTGGGGTAACATACCGGGGAAAACGTAGGCCTGAAGTAAAATGATTATGCCGACAACAACCACAAATCCGAGAGAGTGTTTAAAGGTGAAACGGAACAAACTTGATTCTTTACCCACTTGATTGGTACCAGCTGCTGCAACGGCCAGAGATTGAGGCGAAATCATTTTACCCATAACACCTCCCGAACTGTTTGCGGAGACTGCCAGAACTGGGTTTAAGCCTAACTGCGAAGCAGTTGTCATTTGCAGTTTGCCAAACAAGGCGTTGGAAGATGTGTCCGAACCGGTTAAGAATACGCCCAACCATCCCAAGATAGGAGATAAGAACGGGAAGATTTTTCCGGTGGAAGCGAACAGTAAACCAAGTGTAAAGGACATTCCAGAGTAGTTTGCCAGATAAGCGATTCCTAATACGGAACCCATCATAATAATTGGATAGAGAAGTTGCTTGAATGTCGCTCCAAAAACCTTGATTGTCTTTGATGGCTTCAATCCGAGGATAAAGGAAGAAATGATAGCAGCTAAAAGAATAGCTGTTCCTGCGGCAGAGAAGAAATCCCATTCATAGTTCGCAGGATAAAGAGTAGGTTTGGGAACGATCGGTGCTGCTTTATAAATTAAGCCATCAAGACCAGGCCAATGTTTAATGTTGATAAACCATCTCAGGTCTTTAGCTACAAAATCTTTGAAAGCGGGTACTCCCCAAATACCAACAAAGATGGTTAAGATAATAAACGGTGTCCAAGCTTTTAAAATTTGAGCTCCAGTATATTTGACAGCGGTACCTGATTTAGTATCTTTTTCATGCGGGAAACGCCAAATAGTTTTTGGCTTCCAAACTTTGAGGAAAGCTGCTGTGCAAACAAGAGATACAAGAGAAGAGATGATGTCTGGAAGATAAGCTCCTAAATAATTAGAGGAGAAAAATTGTGTTATAGCAAATGAACCACCCGCTATAAGAACAGCTGGAAGCACTTCAACGGTTTTCTTCCATCCAGCCAACACAATGATAAGGTACATTGGAACTAAAATAGAAAGGAATGGTAATTGGCGTCCAACTGCTTGGGAAATAACATTGGCGCTTATTCCTGTAACTGAACCTGCGGCAATGATTGGGCTGCCAATGCCACCGAATGCAACAGGAGCAGTATCTGCGATTAAGCAGAGGCCGGCAGCATATAGAGGTTCAAACCCTAAACCTATAAGGATAGCTCCCGCAATAGCAACCGGTGCACCAAAACCTGCTGCACCTTCTAGGAAGGCACCAAAGGAAAAAGCAATTAACAAGGTTTGAAGTCGACGGTCATCCGAGAGTGATGCGATTGATGATTTTATGACATCGAATTGCCCAGCTTCAACGACCAAATTATAGAGAAATACAGCCGAAAAAACAATCCAGGCAATCGGAAAGAGGCCGTTGAAAACACCCAGGATGCTGGCGGAAATCGCCATTGAAACGGGCATTTTGTAAACGATAACAACATCTAGAATAGTTAATATAAGAGTGGTTACACCAGCAATGTGACCCGTCATTTTTTTAACGGCTAAAGCCCAAAATAGATAGAGGATAGGTACTGCAACAGCGAGTGAAGTAAAACCAATACTACCGGCTAATGCTGAATAATTCTGTGTCCAAGGCATCGAAAACCCCTTCCTTCTTATCAAGCTTGTCAAATGGTTAGTTAGAATATTAGTGCGATTGCGATTAGTTTCTCGTTCCGCCCCGAACATGGAGGCCTGTCACTTACTCCGGCATAAAATACCTTAGTTAAAGATTGGATCCCCCCCTTTAGAATTAAATTAAGAATTTAATGAAAAGAAATTATATATAAATTTTAACTGCTTTTGTGCAAATTATCAAAAAGTTTATTTTTTCACAAATATTCGACATGATACTTAAAGTATGATAGAATATACGACAATATTTGCAGAACGTTCCATACAGTGAAACGAAAAATGACTTGATCGCTCTTTCTTCATAATATAGAACAAGAACTGTTTAACCTGGATGTTCCATTTTCAAGAATCGATACGGCACGAAGAGTTACTACCCATCAGCGGCGATTACAACGATAACTACTATATGATATTTAAGATAATATTTAAGTAAACAAGAAGAAAATGAGGTGTGCTTAATGTTTAGAGAAATGAGAAGAAAGAAACAACTACTGTCCGAAGAAGAAACAAGTGAGATTATTAAGGCTCACTCGGCAGGTGTATTGTCTGTAACGGGTGATGACGGCTATCCGTATGCAATTCCGATTAGCTACGCTTATGTAGATGGTAATCTTTATTTCCACTGCGCAAAGGAAGGTCACAAGATCGATGCCATCAAGCGCAATGATAAGGTGTCCTTCTGCGTCATCGATAAGGATGAGGTCATTCAGGAAACCTTCACGACTCATTTTCGCAGTGTTGTCGCTTTTGGCAGAGCTAGGATTCTAAAGGAAGATATTGATAGGAGAGCTGCTCTTGAAAGTCTTGTCGGAAAGTATTCCCCGGACTATATGCAGGAAGGGCAGAAGGAAATCGAGAAAGACTGGAGTAGAGTTTGTGTGGTAGAGGTCAAGATCGAGCATATGACTGGCAAGGCCGCAAAAGAAATTGCAAAATACAAAGAGTGATAAGCTTGTCTGCTTCCAATTATTTTACTGATGCCGCCCTATACTGAAATGGGGCGGCATTTTTTCAGCAACGGAATCTATAGGTGATGTTTTCGGTTTACTCTTACGGAAGAATAGTATTTTAGCTTAAGGGGTAAAGCTAATTTATAAGAATGATCATTAATATTTTTTTACATCGAATTCAAAAATAGCGAGCCGGCGATTCCGAAAAATAAGTAAAAATAAGGGAGTTGAAAACTATGATTTATGACTTGATTATAATAGGTGCAGGCCCAGCAGGTATCAGCGCCTCTATTTATGCTGTTAGCAGAGGGCTGCAGACATTGGTTATAGAAAAAAACCAAGTGGGTGGAACTATCCGACAAGTCTCAAACGTTACCCATTATTCTGGGATTACAGAAAATGAAACTGGTAAGACCTTTGCGACGAGAATGTATAACCAAGCTATTAAAGCAGGGGTAGTTTTTAAATTCGAGGAAGTAACT
Organism: Desulfosporosinus sp. FKA; assembly: GCF_002196785.1. Taxonomy (NCBI): domain Bacteria; kingdom Bacillati; phylum Bacillota; class Clostridia; order Eubacteriales; family Desulfitobacteriaceae; genus Desulfosporosinus; species Desulfosporosinus sp. FKA. The sequence goes on from NZ_NAHZ01000018.1 coordinate 64,957, forward strand.
GCTGTAAATTTTGAAGCGGAGATCAAAGAAATAGAAACAAATAAAAGTATTTACCAAACCAAATCAGTGATTATTGCCAACGGTACTACTCCTAGATCTCTTGGTATACCAGGGGAGCAAGAATTTATTGGTAAAGGAGTAGCTTATAATTTGTCAGATGATTTAAGTCTATATAAGGAAAAAGAAATTTTTGTTGTGGGTGGCTCGGATGGTGCTTTAAAAGAAGCATTGTTTCTGTCAACGTTGGCAAAACAAGTTAACCTCATCCATTTTGAGGAAAAATTAGGAGCTGTAGTAGAGTTTACATCAAAAGCAGAAAATAATTTGAATATGAAAATTCGTCTGCATTCCAGACTTACCAATATTAGAGGGAGTATGAGTATTGAAAAATTGGAGATTACAGATATAAATACTAATGAGACTGAAATCATAGAAGCTGCGAATAGTTATGTGTTTATCTATGCCGGGTCAACACCTAATTCACTAATGTATTCTACGGTTAATAAAGAGAATGGATATATTGTTGCAAATGAGAGCATGCAAACTAATATACCTGGTGTCTATGCTGTGGGCGATATATGCAAAAAGCAGGTGAGACAAATAGCTACAGCCGTTTCTGACGGAGCAATTGCCGGGATTCAAGTTGCGTCTTATTTGAGTGGAAAAGCATAATAGCATTTCTGGTTTTCACTTTTTTGCTGCACGTAAACTTACTAATATTTTGTGTATACCCGATATAAACATTAGGTATTGGTAAATAGTCGGCTCGTTACTTATAATTTTAAGTATCGTGTAAAATGTGTTGGGAGAAGTGAAACAATGAAATGCTAAATGGCTATCTGTTAATTATTTTAGCTGCTATAGGCTATGGTGCTTTACCCATATTCATAAAATGGGGGTTTAACATGGGTCTAACCATAGATGTCATGTTATTCTCGCGATTTTTCATAGCCAGCAGCTTAATGGTTTTTATCCTATTTGTCAGTAGAAAAAAGGGCTTCAAAATATCTAAATCTTCTTTTATCCAATTAGCCCTTCAGGGCTTTCTCTTTTTTGGATGTTCATATACTTATTTTTTATCCATTAAGCATATGTCTGTCATCATTACAAATATATTGCTTTATACTTACCCTCTAATGGTTGTACTTATGTCTGCCTTGATTTTTAAAGAGAAGATATCATTTGTTAAAGGAGCAACTTTGCTTATTGCCTTTTTCGGTTGCTTGCTGGTTATAGATGTTACAAACATGTCTGGCCAAAAAATCAGTATGTCGGGCCTTTTTTATGCTGTTGTATCCGCCCTATTTTATGCTCTATACAATATCAATGGACAGTATCTTTCCGAAAAGTCAAGTCCATTTACTGTATCCGTTTGTACAACCATCATTTGTTTATTTGCTACTATTGCTATTTATCCTCCAATCAATGTCATTTCCTGTCACTCCCAGTTGGCTCTTTGGACTGTAGGCCTTGGGACAGCCATGTTATGTACGGGTGTTCCTCTTTTTTGTTATCAAAAAGGTCTATCCCTTTTAGGTGCAAGCCGAGCTTCTATCTTAAGCACTATAGAACCTGCAATAACGACTTTATTAGCTAGTTTCCTTTTAGGAGAAACACTAACAAGCGAACAACTGCTTGGAGGATTACTTATTATATGCGGAGGTTTGCTGCTTAAATTAGATAAATTAAAAAAACCCTATCCTTTAAACCATCATTTGAGCCATTAAGTGTAAATACATTTTTGATCCAGTTTAAGACCCCCCACTCCTATAAGTGGGGGCGAGTCTGTAGTTAACTTCAGGTGGGGTAGAGTCCTCTTTCGCCGCTAGGTATTCCTATTGGGAAAGCCGGCTCGGCAATAATGTCCACTGGACATTATTGTATCTGAAGCCCCGATGTTCAGCTTTAGCGTAAGCGAGTTCACTTTATGAATTTTTTCTCTGATTTCAAGCGACAGTTTGACTATAAGGAGAGTCAATTATCTTATGCGAAATAATGTATTGACAATGAGTTGACCGCAAGGATATAATGTTTCTGTAAAGTAAACAACGGATTAGTCATATGAATCTTGCTTTAGAGACGTTTAAGGATAGTGACAGTTATGGAAGATTTATTTATTAGCAAACAACTAAAACAAGTTCGGCTGGAAAAACAGTTGACATTGGACGAATTAGCGAAGCGTACTGGTTTTACTAAAAGTCTATTGTCTAAAATTGAGAACAATAAGGTGTCGCCGCCCCTCAGTACTTTGATGAGAATAACCCGTGCCCTTGATGTTTCTTTAAGTGAGCTTTTTAGAGCTGCTGAAGCACGTCATATTGAAATCGTGCGAGGGAATCAGAAATCGCAAAGACCCATGAGTAAAGTTGACGGTCAAATGATGGAAAGTCTCGTGCAGGGTTTTCCGCAGCAAAAGTTTGAACCAATACTAGTTACAATAGATAACCAAGTTAGTCATGAGCTTAAGCTTTATGACCATCCGGGGCAAGAATTTATTTATGTTCTAACCGGTAAAATGAAGTATGTATATGGAAATGAAGAATATTTTGTGGAAGCTGGAGATTCGCTATACTTTTATGCTGATGTACCACATGGCGCAATCCCGATGCAAGGAGAGAAGGTTACCTATATTTCGATTCTCAGCCTCTAATAATCTAATCTGCAAGAGTATTGAATACTGTTTGAAAGGAGAGAATTAGTTCATTATTTTTGCTTGCTATGTTTCCTGAGGGTAAACAATGTTTCACTTTTAACACATTAAGGGAGGGGATAAAATGTCTAAAATTAATTTTAGTAAAGCAGCAGATGTTTATGAAAAAACGGCTCTCGTACAAAAGTCAGCTTCCAAAGTTCTACTGGATCTATTATCTATTAAAAATGGCGATGATGTTCTTGATTTGGGATGTGGGCCTGGCAATATATCAATGGAGATTGCCAAGATGACCAAGGGGCGAGTGGTTGGAATCGATGTGGCACCGGGCATGATTGAGAAAGCCCGCCAAAGCGGAACAGCATCTGACAATGTAACTTTTGCTGTACGAGATGCTGCTGATTTTGAATTCAGTTCGGAATTTGATGTAATTTTTTCCAATTCCGCGTTCCAATGGTTTAGAGATCCTGATGTAGTTTTAAAACGATGTTTTAACGCTCTGAAGCAAGCTGGTCGCATGGGTATCCAGGCACCTGCAACTAGAAATTTTTGTACCAACTTTGTGGCAGCGGAGGAGAAGATTCGGAGCAACCCCGTAACAAGTGGGGTATTTTCTGACTATAGAAGTCCTTGGCTTTTTTTAGAAGACGCTAAGGACTATGCAAGACTATTTGAACGTAATGGTTTTAGAGTTAGTCATTGTCAGATTGTACAGGAAGAAACTCTTTATAGTGTAAATAAAGCATTTAAGATTTATCAATCAGGAGCAGAAAATGGGTACTTAAACCAGGATTATTATCAAGTGTCGTTATCGTTGGATTACGTAGAGAAGTTCAGAGAGCTTTTTAGAGAAGCCCTCAGTGAGCAGGCTAGGGAAGATGGCATGGTGCCAATTGTGTTTAATCGCATTTATTTGATTGCTCACAAGTGAGAGTAAAGTTAACACTTAATATTACATTAGTACTTGTGCTGCTTGCGTCGGCGGCGGAATGGAGGTTACTATGGATAATACGAATGAGGTTAAGAAAAATTTTGGGCAAAGAGCATATGAATATCGATTGAGTTCTACCCACGGTAATCCGGAAGATTTGGATAGAATGATTGGGCTAATTGATCCTAACTTTAATGACGAAGTGTTGGATGTTGCTACAGGAGCAGGTCATACTGCGATCGCTCTAGCCAAATTTGCCAAAAAGGTGACAGCAATTGATATTACCCCGGAAATGTTAGCTGAAGCTAAAATTGCTTCAATTCAAGACGGTATAAGTAATATAACTTTTAGGATAGAAAATGTACACAACCTAAATATTTCCGACGGGCAATTTGATATTGTTGTCTCAAGGTTTGCAGTACATCATTTTTCCGATGCACGAAGTGCCCTTCGTGAAATGTGCAGAGTATTGAAGCCTGGAGGTAAGTTATATATCCTTGATTGCTCAGTTGTTGACGGTGATGAATCTGAGAAGGTCATTAATCATATTGAGTTATTAAGAGACAGTTCTCATCAGTATTCTTATTCACCGCGATTATGGAACCAGTTATTACAGGATTTGCCGCTGACAATAGTTCATGCATCGTTGCTTCAATCAGAGTATAAGTTACCAGTCTGGTTTGACAGGATGGGAACAAGCCAAAGCAATAGGAATGAGATCTTTAAGCTGCTTAATAATTTATCGAGTAAATGCAAAGTCAACTATCCTTTTGGAAATGATTATATAACTACTTATCGTTATGAACTTTTAGCAACTAAGAACTAGCATGTATAAGTGCTGAGTTTACAGAAACATCATCATCATTAAAAGAAGGTTCCTTGCGAAATGGGCAGGAAGGCGGATTGGAATTTAATAAATTTCATATTCCGGATATTAAGATATAAGAGGCAATTGTTATGTTGGAAAAAGCGATTTCAGATGCAAGGTTAGATGATAACTATCTTAAGAATGTAAGTTTTGTCAATGATGTTCTCACAGATGTTGATATTTCAAAGATTGAATTTGAGTCGGTAGAGTTTGTCAAGTGTCAATTTATTAATTGCAATTTTTCTCGCACTAGCTTTTATGATTCAGCTTTTATGAATTCCGATTTCTCAAATTGTAATTTTGAAGATAGCTATTGGAAGAAAGCGCAAATATCAGAATGTAAAGGCAGTGGAAGCAATTTTAACCAAAGTCATTTTAAAGAAGCAATGTTATCTAATTCTTCATTCCGTTACACAAATTGCACATTATCAGTATGGGAAAACTGTACGATTAGTGATTGTAACTTTCAAGAAGCATTTCTTTCAGAGGTAAAGTTCAAAAAGGTTAACCTCAAAGCGGTTGATTTTCAGAGAACAGATTTCTTTAAAACTTCACTAAAAGGAATTGACCTATCAAATTGTTTAATCGAGGGTATTACGTTATCCGATACGTTCAGTGAGCTCAAGGGTGCAAAGATAAACGCCTTGCAAGCAGTTAATATAGTACAAATTTTAGGGGTAAAAATTGTATAACCCTTAATTTAAGGAGTTGATTATTTCCATGTTTCGAGAGGAAATATCCTCAGTGGAGAAATGGTATATTGTGGTAATAACTCAAAGCTTTTAGTTATTCAAAAAAACCTCTGTATCACGATAAAAGTGAAAACAGTGGTTTTTTTGTTAAAAAGGTAATTGAGTTATTGTGATTACAATAATATAATATAAAAGTGATTTGTACGCATAACTACTTAATTATTGATGGAGGCAGTATATGGAAAGAGAAAAAGTTATTAATGATGTAAGGACAAAGGCGGAAGGATACTTCCAGAGAGGTGAGTTTTTTTGTTCTGAATCTGTGATCCATACTCTCAATGAGTTGCTTGGCTGGCCTTTTGATCCTTCAATTAGCAGATTGGCTTCAGGCTTTCCGATCGGGATCGGAAAATCGGGTTGTGTTTGTGGAGCCATAAGTGGTGGTGTAATGGCCTTAGGTATGGCTTACGGCCGAGATCATGGCAATCCAATGAATAGCAAAATGCTTCCTATTGCTGCTGATCTTCATGATCATATTAAAAAGTTATATAGAAGCACTTGCTGCCGAGTCATTACAAAAGATTTAATCTTTGATTCTCCTGAACGCAAAGCTCACTGTGTAAAAATAACCGGAGAAGTTGCGGCTTGGATAACAGATAAATTGTTGGATGATGAAGAGCTAATTAATACAATTAAATCTGTTAACATATAGGAGTTTAGTCTTATGAATTTTAACTCAATACAAACGATAACAGCGGCAGGACTCTTTTTGCTATTCGGTTATTACCTTCAGAGTAAGATAATTTGGTTAAGAAAGTTGTACATCCCGGCTCCATTTATTGGAGGTATTTTGGCTTCTGTCCTTTTTCTTTGCTTAAAAAGTATTGGACATGTTAAATGTAATTTGGATTATTCTATGCTTCCGGTGTTTGTTGCCGGATTCTTTGCTTCAATTGGACTAAGAACAGATCGTGCTTTTTTAAAAAAAGGTTATAAAGGTCAAATCCTATTTTTGGGTATTGTTATTTTTGTAGCATTATTTCAGAATGTCGTTAGTTTATTGATTAGTAAGGCTGTCGGCTACAATCCATTTCAAACAGTCATATTTGGGTCAATGGGCTTGATGGGGGATGCTTCTGTACTCCAAGGGGTTCCCAGTCTAATATCAAGAGGGCATGCTTATCTTGGACTGTTTAATGGGTACTCGGTGTTTGGAAACATTTTTGGTACGCTCTTAGGGGGCTGCCTTTTTATTTTGTTAAAGAAGCGAACCCAATTGGAATCGCCTAAAATTACACCAATTGAGTTTAAGCCTTACGAATTCTTACAACATCTTTTGATTTTTTTATTGACTATATGTCTGGGTCTGCTCCCTACACAATTGGGGTTTGGCAAGTGGATAAACCCGGCAGGGGGTTCTTTTCTTGCAGGGCTTATTATCCGACAGTTGTTTGAATTAACAGGTAAATCTTCGATTCAATCACCGAAGGTAAATATTATTGGCAATTTTTCTTTATCCATGCTTTTAATTATATCTTTCATGTCGATGGACCTCGCCGCGCTTGCGAAACTTAATCCTGCCGCTATTTTAATTTTTGCCCTACAGGCTTGTATACTGATGTTTTTCAGTTTTTATTTTGTTTTCCGTTATTACAAAAGAAACGCCTTAGCCGCCTATGTAGCTTCAGGGTTAATCGGTTTTAGTTTAGGAATGCCAGCAAGTACTATGTCTACCCTTCAATGTATTGGAGAACAGGAAGGGGCTATTCCAATAGTTTTATACATTGTCCCCCCAGTGGGTGCATGGCTTATTTCGGTGTTTAATCCATACATTATTAAGTTATTCCTTTAGCTTTTTTCGTGGCAGTAGAAAATATCAAAGACTATAGAATCATGGTAGTCTTTACCGGGATCACACTTTTTTAATATTGGTTGATAGGCCGGTTGTTATTTCAAACTAATATGCAATAAATCATTAATATAATTCATTGCCAATTTTGTTGCTAAAGTCTCCCTCATAGTCTGAGGGAGACTTTTTACATCTAAGACAAAAAAGGAGTACCACCCTAACTTCTCGAAACAGTAAGTGACCCAACCAGTCCATTCCTTTACAACTTTATAATAGATTTATAATACAATCAAAATGAGGTGATATATATGGCAAGGATACTTATTGTGGAGGACGAACATCCTATTAACGAATTGATATATCGTAATTTGTTGCTTGTGGGGCATGACTGCTTGCAGGTATATGACGGTATGGCTGCTATTGAAGAAACAAAAAAACAATCCTTCGATTTAATTATCTTGGATGTTTTGCTTCCCAGTTTAAGCGGATTTGAAGTACTAGAAAGAATCAGAAGCATTCCAGTAATTTTTCTGACCGCCAAAGACGGCCTTTCCGATCGTGTTAAAGGTCTTAATCTGGGTGCAGATGATTATATCGTGAAGCCTTTTGAAACACTCGAATTACTGGCGCGGGTGGAGGCAGTATTGCGTCGCACACAAAAACATACAAAATTGTTCCAATTAGTTGACGCAGAAATAAATCTAGAAAGCCGGAAGGCTTATTATCAGGGGCTGCCGGTGGATCTGGCCCCCCGAGAATTTGAACTTCTTGAAACACTCATACTGAACCGGAATGTGGCGTTATCCCGTGAAAAATTGTTGGAACTTGCATGGGGATATGATTACATTGGTGATATGCGAACAGTTGATGTGCATATACAAAAATTAAGGAAAAAGCTTGGCTGGGAGACATGCATCCATACAGTATATAAACTCGGATATAGGTTGGAGGTCTAGTAGATGAAATTCTGGCAGAAGACGTTTCTCCTAACTCTGTTCCTATTTCTCATCATCTTCGACAGCAGCATGTTTCTATTAGCAAATTCGGCATTTACAAACAGTCTTAACAATGAAAAAGAGCGTTCGCTCGGCGAGCAGTATTTTATTTCAAATGCTATTGCTAAAGATTTGAGTGCAATTAAGGCGCGTGGAAGCGATACGGATATGGCACTCCGGTCGCTTTTCTCCGCTTATACGTCCTATTATAAAGACCAGCAGGTATATCTGGAATTGTTGAAGAATGGAAAGGCCCTGTATTCGAACATTCCCGGTTATGATGGTACAAAGCCCGAACTTAGTGTAGATGCCGGGTTTCGCAACACGGTTTTACGAACAGTAGAACATCATAAATATTTCTATGTAGCTGGATACTTACCTAACCCTTGTGATGAATATGTGCTTGTTTATGCTCATGACATATCAAAGCTGACTGCGTCCCAAGCACAGCTTACGAGGTTTCTAACTACGGTAAGCATCTTTATTTCACTTTTGCTCACAGGAGCATTATATTTACTTTTAAGGAGACTCACAAAGCCGATTGCTCAACTTTCTCTGGCCGCACAGCGTATTTCGGATGGAGAACTAAATGAGCGGGCAATGGTGATAGGCAGGGATGAATTTTCTGAGCTGGCTGTTAATTTCAATGGAATGGCCGAGAAAGTTCAGGGGCAAATCAAAGCGCTTGAGGTGGCTGCAGAACAAAAGCAACAGTTTATTGACAATCTTGCGCACGAATTGCGAACCCCCTTGACCACTATATACGGTTTTGCGGAGTACATACAAAGAGCGTCAATTACTGATGATGATCGTATCACTGCAACCCAGTATATTTTGTCCGAAAGCAAACGGCTGCAACAAATCGCTTTTAAGCTCCTTGATTTGGCATTGCTTCGTCACAGTGAAATTGACCTTACAGAAGTGAGGGTCGATAACTTGTTTGAAAAATCGATGAATACCATCCGTCAAAAGGCTGATCAAAAGCAAATTGCCATCGAAGTTGATGTAAGAATTAGCTCTGTAAAGGGTGATGCAGCTCTGCTTGAAAGCTTAATTATTAACCTGCTGGATAACGCTGTCAAAGCATGCAGTTTAAAAGGGAAGATCGGTCTTAATGCTTATGCGGATGGAAATGAAAAAATCCTTGAGATAAAAGATAACGGCTGCGGCATGACAAAAGAGCAAATTGCACATATAACAGAGCCGTTTTATCGAGTTGATAAGTCGAGAAGCCGGGCTCAGGGAGGTGCCGGTCTTGGACTGTCACTCTGTGAACAAATATCTCGATTTAGCTGCGCGGTTCTGGAATTTGTTTCTGAGTCGGGAAAAGGAACATCGGTAAAAGTAAGATTTACAACTTCATAATAACTTCTTTATTTTATGGTGATAGCGTTTGCCTAATATAAAGATGTGATCACAAACAACGAAATTTTAGGGAGGTTATAGACATGAAATCTGTAAAACAATTTATTAAAAAAAGCTGGGTATTTTCACTGAGTATCACTATTATTAGTGCGAGTGCGGTTATTATGAACGCCGGCATCATTACCGCCAGTGCAGCGCAGGAAAATATTGTTTCCAAGGTGGCAACGCCTATCACCACTGTTTCAACAAAAGCCGGACAACCATTCAAGGTTTCAGCATCACGGCGTGTGTTTACTATTACGGACTCGGCCCCTATTGAAACCAAGGGAATGGATGCCAAAAAAGCAGCAGAAGTTAGTAAAGTTTATACACCATCTGCTAAAGACATAACAAAAGAGCAGGCCGCTGATAAAATTGCGGCAAAAATTGTAGAAATAACCGGAAGTGATTTGAGCGGCTATACCGCTGTGATGCAGTTGTTCCCTATTAAGGAACGGGATACATGGTTTGGCAGTTTTACGTCGGCAGATGGTAAAACCATTTATTCCTCTAAAATTGACGCTGTTACCGGAGAAGTCTGGTCGATTAACATGTTTGTGCGCGCAGGCGGCGGATACAGTGAAAAAGCTGGAGGGACTTGTGATTTGTCTAAAGATCTTTTAAACAACTCAGCTGACGTTTTCGGATATGATATCGAAAAATCCTAATATACAAGGGTAAGCTCAAGAAGAAATAGTCGCTATGATAAATGCTGGATTATTTAAGCAAGCGTCCGGAGAAAATTAGCAAGCCAAAACAAGTAAACTGGAGGGTAATCAATCGGGCCAGCATGTCCCAAGCTTTCCCATTCCCCCAAAAATGCTTCTCTTTATTGAAACGTTCCAGATACTCAAAGACGATCATGAGAAAAGCCATATAGAGACCATAGACAATGTAATGCCACTCGATTCCATGCCAAATTCCCATTATAAGAAAAAGCAAGAGGTAACCAAGAGCGGAAGTAGTGTAGCGACTGTTAAAACGTTTCTTTTTGGCACTGTCGAGAACGAAGCGCATATAGATATAGTCTCTGAACCACATTGACAAAGAGATATGCCAACGGTTCCAGAAGTCCTTAATATTTTTGGACCAAAAAGGGACTTTAAAGTTTTCAGGTGTTTTTACGCCGTAAAAGCGGCTCACTCCGATAGCAAAGGCGCTGTAACCGGCAAAATCAAAGAAAAGATAAGCGCTGTAAGTATACATATAACGAAATGTCGCCCACAAACTATGAATATGATTTAATGGTATGATCATATATTGGTTAATCAAATAAGCCAAAATAAACTTATATAGAAAACCACGCAAAATGTATTCTAAACCTTCGGTAAAATGAATGAGATACTCTTGCCGAGTTATTGTTCTTTGAAGATCCGAGAGAAACCTGCGGTAGCGGTCTATGGGCCCTGAGGCAAGAGTAGGGAAAAATAAAACGTAGCTAATGAAATTTCCTAGATTAACCTCCTTGATTAAACCGTCTCTGATTTCAATTAGCGTTCCAATGATTCTAAAGCTCACATAGGATATTCCTAAAAAACCAAGAATGGTATTCTCGGGGGATGTCATTTGACTTGGCTTAGATGCAGCTTGTCCTATGCTTTTTGAGAATTGACTAAGCATCTGTGATCCTGCAGAGATTTGGGTGTTAGTAAGTGTTTGAGATAGATTTTGGACTCCTTGCGTAATATGATTTAAATTTTGAGTTGCTAAGGACTTTGCTCCAGAAAACGCAGCTGTTGTTGCACCAACGTTCGGATAGAAAAATGGCGATAATTTAACCAATATTAACGGCAATAAGCTTCCTGCAACAGCAAGATAAAAGATTAAAGAGCTGTTTTTAGCCTTTTCTGATTGACGATAACGTAGATAAAACCAAATAACAAGGTATTCCCAGATAAAATAGATGACGGCCTGAACAAAAAAGGCTTGAGGTTTCAAAATTAAATATAACATACCAATTGACGAATGCATGATCCACAGCGATCGGGTTTTGGGAGATGCTTGGGCTAATCCTATAATTATTGCCGGAATAACAGGTATAAGCAGCCATAAGAAAAACGAGAAGTTATCATATGGAATCATTTTACCCTCCTTGAAGTGCTTTACGGTCAACTTTGCCATTCATTGTCAGGGGGATACTTTCAATGAAGCTGTAGCGTTGTGGCAGCATATAGGCTGGCAATATCTGCCCTAATTTTAAGCGTATTTGCTGCCCCATTTCTTGCTTAATCGATTCCGGTTCTTTAGTAAAACCTTTAAAATTATTGCTTAGTTTGACAAATGCTTGGAGAGCAGCATTTTTGTTCCGGCGTACAATTGGAATTACAACAGCATTTTCAACTTCAGGTAACCTTCGTAACTGTTCTTCAATTTCGCCTAATTCAATCCGATAGCCGTGCAGTTTTATTTGAAAATCCCGCCGACCTGTGTAATATAGTTTTCCGTTGAGCCAATAGCCGATGTCGCCGGTACGATAAGCTTGTTGGGAGATTCCATTTTTCGTCCACTTAAAAAAAACACGTTTTGTCAGCTCGGAATGGTTAAGATAGCCTATACTAACGTTGGGCCCTGAGATGACAATTTCGCCGCTTTCCCCAGGTTTGAGTAAGCTTTGGAGGTGTTCTTGAGAACTTACGGCGGAGTTCACTTTGTCTAGAGCATCGGGATCACATATTAAGATTTGACAATCTGCAGATCTCTGTCCTACAGGGAGTGGCCCGGGACTTTTAAGGATTTCCGCAGTAATATTTACACCCGTTACTGCCACGGTGCACTCCGTTGGGCCATAGAGGTTTATGACCTTGGCTTGCGGGAAGCGTTCTAAGAGTCGCGAGGCAACATTGCTGGGAAGAACTTCTCCACAAAAGAGAAAGTAACGCAGCTTGGGCAAAAGCTCTTCAGTGAAATTCGGATCCATGAGGCATATCTCCGCAAAGGAAGGTGTGGAAATCCAATAACTTATTTGTGATTCGTGTAAAGAATAAAATAGATCCTTAGGGTTACTGATTTGCTCCTGATCCACACTCCACAAAGTACCACCATTGCTTAAGGACATGTATAAATCCAAAACGGATAAATCAAAGGAAAAAGGGGCTTGATTGAGAAAAATCTCCTTTTGCTGTTCTGGTAGATAGTCGCGATTTACCCAAGCAACAAAGCTTTCTAACGAACGTTGGGTAATTTGCACACCTTTTGGTTCTCCGGTGCTTCCGGAAGTGAAAATGATATACCATACATCATCGATACCGATTTGCCACTCCGATTGCGGTTTGGCATTCTGGGGTGCTAAATTGAAGATCGCTGGAAGGTGAAGGTTCTCTAGGCAAATGAGGCTTTTCACCTTCATTTTCTGTGGTAAAGTTGTAGGAGAGAGAATAAGTTCCGCACCCGAAGATTCTATAATTTTGAGTATACGCTCGGTGGGAATCGACTTATCGATGGGAATATAGGGATGCCCCGCTTTAATGCAGGCTAAAAAGAACACAAGCATTTCGCTTTCTTTGTGTCCGTATATGATAATAGGTCTTCTCTCTCCTGAATTGCGAGTTGCTTTCTGAAAAAGCCAACAGGCCAAGACATCAGAATAGGATTTTAGATCCGCATAGGTTAAAACTTGTTCTTTATATCTATGCGCTAAGCGCAGCGGAGCTGATTTAGCCCACTGATCGATTTGCTGCAAAAGCATAAAACCACCCTCTTTAACGATATTTAAGCGAAAGAAGTTACTAACACTGTAAATCTTAATTTCTATCGAACTAAAAGCAGTCCTGAAAATTGTGGTTAAAAACCGTTGTATATGAATGGCGGCGGGGTATGCTGTTTCTGGACCAAATAGAGAAGGAAAAGCCCCATTATTATTAGGTAGTAATAAACTACACGGGCGCAAAACATTGTCTTAGGGTTTTTGATGAACGAACTGATCCAAAGTTTCATCGAATTCAACCCATCCTTTCTCACTGGGATGTGATGGATCATCCATTAAATATTTGTCATACTCGTGAGTAGAGAAATCCGCTAGAGAAAATCGGTAGTGATCCGCCATCTCTCGAACTTGATTATAATACTTCTGACGTTGTTCTTTAGGAAAACCGGTAAAATCATACCATGGGCCATTTACAGGCTGAATCAAAAATATTGGATCTGCTCCTTCATCCTTTAAAACCTTCATTAATAAGTTAAGATCTGAATATTCCGGAGAAGGATAAAAGTGGCTCTTCCTTGAAGAGTTTTTGAATTTTTGTGGGTTCTTGATCTTTTGTTGATAAAATTTATTACCGATTCCAAAGGGATTATTGGTTTCATTTTTTTGGACATCGGCGGAAGCTTTCTGCAGCATTTTGGACCAGGCTGGCAAAACTTTCTGAATAGAGCCGCTTGAATTTTTGGCTATTTCCTTAGCCGGAAGATGGTGAATGACTTGATATGTTTTTACAGCGTCTTGGATTTCTAAAGCGGACATTTCAACCCTGGCAGCTGGCCAGTAGACAAATTCCATTATATTTGAACCTATATCTCTTTGACCGTAGTATTTAAGCAGCCCATCTAAAATCGGATAGAATTTCTTTACCTCATCAAATTGAATAAGTCGTCGTGCCAGAGACGTTTTTGTTTGACGAGTCAAAGTGGGGTTGAAAATCAATTTATATGCTTGTAAGGCAGAAAAATTAGCAGCGAAGGTATTCTGAGAGATTCCATTACCGCCAAACCATTGGGCCGAAAGTGAAAGTACAATTTTTTTCCCTTTTAGATTTTGGGCTCCTGCATAAAGCGCTTGAATCAAATCTAATGAACCTGCATGTCCAACAAGATAGGGTGTCCATCCGGTAGGCCGGCCAGCGAAGAGCTTTGTCGGATTATATGGGCCTCCATGTCCAAATTCAGAAGAACCATACATCGGGACTACGTGTGGATCCTTTAAAGCCATACTTTGTAAAAGAGTTCCTCCGAAAAGAGAGGGGATCAGATTTTCACTTGCAGTTTCAATTACCCCTGGTTTGATATAGCTGCTTACCCACCATTGAGACAGTGGTCCAAGTATAAGTATGCTCAGAAAACAGAGGAGAAGCGCCAAAACCATTGGCAGCAGACGTCTACGGATCATTTCATTTTCCCCTCAAGATATTGGATAATCCGCTCCGGAGTCGACCACATTTCTCTGTCAACTTCTGTCGGTGCAATATCGATGTTCAGTTGTTCATGAATCGTCAGCATCAATTCTACTAAACCAAAAGAGTCTAATAGGTTATTAGCAAAGAGATCTAGGTTTGGGTTGCTCTCAATTTGATCTGTTCCGCAAATATCCGAAAGTGCACTTAAAATTGTCGTTCTGATGCCTGATTGATAACTCATTGTTGTCGCCCCTTATCATAATTTTAATTCTTTGGAAAGCCAGATGTTATGAGATCTTGGCTGCACTAGAAAGATTATAGTAATCTTAGCTTAAAATTAGCTGAGAACAAAGAAGAAATATCATGTTCAAAAAGTCTGGCAGATTATCAGTGAATCTAATAATTCGTGAATATCGACGGCTAATACGCGGTATTACTGTTAGATGAAAAAATCATAAAGTAATGTATGTATGTAAGTTAATTAATAATAGATACTGCTTTGTATAGATGTATTGATGCTTAGATCGGCGAAAAATATTGAATACGAATCTAAGAGACCTGGACTTTAGCAAGGTTCCAGGTCTCTTAAGAATCTCTCAATATAATTATTTTTTTAAAATTATGATATAAGTTTAATATTAGAGAAGTTATTCATTGCGCATTGAATCTTTCAACTTTTACAAATTCATGGAGCTGTTTTGAGACTGAAACAATTTCATCACTAGTAGCTGCCATCTCCTCAGTTGCGGCAGCTTGGTTTCCAGCTGAAAGGCTTGTGATTTTCATCTTCTCATCAATAAATTCAATTGCACTTCTGATTTTCAGAAGAGATTCTGCTACCTCTTCTGCTGATTCTTTACTCAATTCCGAAAGTTTACCCATTTCTTGAGCTACAACACTGAATCCTTTTCCTGAATCTCCTGCTCTTGCCGCTTCTATAGATGCATTTAAAGCCAGAAGATTCGAATTCTTAGAGATGTTTTTTATATCACTAATTGTTTGGTCGATGTTTTTTAGTTTTTCTACTGTTTGCGAAGTGAAATCATCAATTTCCTTAATAAAACTTGATATTTCCTGTGAACTCGAAGCAACTTCCTCTATACCAGCGTTAAGTTGCTCCAACGATGAGAAAATCATAGATATTCTTTCCTCAATTTTAGTCTCCTTTTCGATATTTTGCATTATATTTATTAAAGCACAGACCTCCCCGTTTTCATCGCAAACTGGAGTAAGAAGCCCTTTGGCTGTAACACCAAAGGATGTTTTGGGGATTTTCGTAAATACTTGTTTTTTGTTTCTGATTACATAATCATGAGTCTTAGTTTTTTCAATTGGATCTCCAACTTTTACTTTTCTATCAAGTTTTCCGGGTGCATAAGCCATGACAGTCATATTTTTAGTATCAATTACAACTATCGTGATATCCTCCTGCATAACTTCATTTAACGCTGGCATGATTTCAATAAATTGGTTAAGATATTTTATTTGCATTTGTTTTACCACCATTCTTCACAAATAGTATATAATTTTAGAATAGAATATAGTTGGAGATTACGTAAATCGCCCCCGAAAATCTAGATTTAATTTTCAGGCCTGTTTATTCTTATCCGATAACAACATTAATCTTCTATCTATTAACTACCAAATTGTATACTCATAAGTGTAATAATAACACTTATGAATCTTCAAAACTGTAGTCTGAACTGCTATAATTCAAATATAACAATTTAGAATTTTTATGGCGACAGCTATTCCTATATTACAAATATTAAGGAGAATTGTAATGGAAAGTGATATTTCTAACTTTTGGTCACCCTGGGTTACAAATACAATGTTCTCTTGGAAAAAGGTCTTAGGATTTGCTACAAAAAGACAGTATGAAAAGAATGATACAATACTTTGGAATGGACAGATCGTTGATGAACTTTATTATTTAGATGAAGGCCAAATTAAGATGAGTTATCTCAATTTTGAGGGCGAAAAAAAATCTGTATGGTACATTGAAAGTGGAAATACTTTTGGAGAAGCACCTTTTTTCCTAAGAAGGGAATGTAGTATGTTGATCACTTGTGAAAGAGATTCAATCGTGTATGCTTTTGACCGTAAGGTAGTTATGGAAATAATATTACATAATTCCGAAATAATGGTTGATATGCTAACTCGAATGGCAAGTAAAATTCAAACTCTTACACGACAAATTTATGATTTGAGTTTAAATTCACCGAAAATGCGATTGTACAGAATGTTATATTTCATGTCGCAGACTAGACCCGGCAATACCGCCAACATATCCCAACAAGATTTGGCAGATCTGCTTGGCCTTCATAGAGTTACAGTAAATAAACTATTGGTTGCTTTAAAAAATGATGGGATTATTGAACATGATATAAAAAGAAAACGAATTGTTGTCAGCAATCCTTCAACTTTATTAGAATTAATTGAAAGGGAACAAAATACATAGGCTAAACATAAAGCTCAGTAAAATTTAAGCTTATTATTTAGTTTGAAAATGATTTATATGGAAAATCCTTAAAAGACCTTGAATTTATGCTAACGCAAAAGTCTAGGTCTTTTCTATGTTGAAAAAGGTTAAAATTACTCAACGAAATTTAAAAATAGGCTACAAATCGTTTAAGAAAACTGCAATAAAATTTTTATATTGTATTATTGTAGTCTCAACAACAGTAAGAAATTAATTCTTGATGTTATTGTAATCACAAGAACTATTTAATTCATAAAAGGGAGCTGGTATGTGAAGGTGGATAAACAGGTGTCATAAATATATGAGTCAAAGAAATAATTGGAGGTTTTGTATGAGTAATAATAACGCTCAATTAAGAAATCAAGAAGAGGTAACCCAATTCAATCGAAGCATTTTATACTGGATTATATCCCTCGGTTTACCAGTACTAATTCTTTTTATTCCTACAACGGCACACTTTACTAGTCATGTAAAACAATTCTTTGCTCTTTCTCTGGGGGCTATCTTTTTATGGGCTTTTGAAATTGTCCCAAACTTAATTGTTTCACTGATTTTACCGGTATTGTACATGCTGCTTGGTTTAGCACCTGCAAATGTTGTATTTAGTGCATGGTCTAACTATATCCCTTGGATAGTATTAAGTGGGATGATTCTCACAAGTATTGCGGAAGAGACTGGACTGCTAAAAAGAGTAGCCTGTTGGTGTATCTTAATCACGGGGGGATCTTATCGTGGTATCATTTATGGCCTGACTATTGCCGGGGTAATATTATCTTTACCAATTACTGATTTAACAGCTAGAGTACTCTTATTTGCCACTATTAGTTACAGTATTTGTAAAGCATTAGAGCTTGAGAACGGCGGAAAGTCTAGTTCGGGTATTATGCTCGCCGGTATTTTTTCTGCCTTGAATCCTGGTTATATTTTCTTCACTTCAACAACTCAGACAATGATGGCTTATCAATCAGCAGCCAAATTAGGAGTAAGCAGTAGTTGGACATCCTATCTAATTAATAATGGCTTAATAACCTTAATTTGGTGTTTTCTCTGTGCTGTCATTTTAGATTTTCTTTTTAAATCAGAGCGGAATATTAATTCAAAAGCATATTTCCTAGAAGAGAAAAAGAAGTTGGGCAAATTATCTCTTGCCGAAAAGAAAATGGTTGTGATTTTGGCTCTTATCATTATTGCGATTTTGACCGAACCCTATCATAAGGTTCAAATTGGCTGGTTGTTCCCATTGTTTGTTGGAGTCATTTACTTACCAGGTGTTGGTTTGGCAAAACCTGATTCACTAAAGAAACTTAACTTCCCGATCATTATTTTCGTTACAGCAACACTGACTATTGGCGCAGTTGCCAGTAGTGTTGGAGGCAGTAAGTTCTTAGCCGACTTACTTACACCTATTATGAGTGGCTCAAAATTATATACTTTAACTTCAGTATGGGTATTTGGGATTATCATTAAATTTTTGTTGACACCTTTAGCAGCTTTGGCGACATTAACTGAGCCAATTGTTAGATTAGCTCAACATGCCGGATTAAATCCAGTGCCTGTTCTTTATGTCTGGAATCAAAGTATGGAACAAGTAATTTTCCCGTATGAATATGCTCTGGTTCTTCTTGCATACAGTTATGGCTACTTATCACTAAAAAACCTAATGAAAGCGTTTAGCATTAAACTAGTTTTTAATATTATTTTTATTATTCTGATTGCTGTGCCTTTCTGGAAGCTAATAGGTTTGTTTTAACGAGCGAGTTTTAAGACTGAGACATTTGTGTAAAACAGATATTTAATTAATGAGGAGAATAAATATGGTTAAATACGAACGGATACCCCACATTATTACAAGACAAAATGAACTTGAAAAGGCTTTTCTTGATAAGTTTGAAACGGGTAATTATACACTGGATAATCCCTTGATCGTTCTAAACCCTTATGAAATCGCTCCCTTAACTGCTATGATTCTATTTAATACGCCGGTGGCCTGTGAAACGACCATTGTTGTGAAAGGAAAGAAACATCCAGGGGATATTCGCCATACATTCCCTTGTACAACAAAACACATTCTTCCTGTTTTTGGCCTTTATGCGGACTATGAAAACAGTGTTGATATTATTCTTTCTAATTCTGAAAGAAATACGATTCAAATTAAAACTGATCCCTTACCCTCTGATGTTGCAGTTGCTACATCTATTAAAACAACGCCGGAATATATGGGCAATAACATGATGCTCCTTACGACAGCTATGCGTTCAAAGCCCGCCGGTTATGATTACGCCGGTGATATACGTTGGTATTCTAATACGAACTTTAACTTTGATTTAAAGCGTATGCCGAACGGGCATCTTTTGGTTGGCACTGAGCGCCTGGTAAAAATGCCGTATTTTACGAGTGGTTTATATGAAATGTCTTTCAGCGGTAAAATTTATAAAGAATATGTCCTACCCAGTGGATATCACCATGACCAGTTTGTGATGGAGGATGGCAATATTTTAGTGCTCACCTTTGATTTCTATTCTGGAACGGTAGAAGATACTTGTGTCCTTCTTGATCATAAAACCGGTGAAATCCTCAAAAAGTGGGACTTCAAAACAATATTACCTCAAGATGTTGCTGGTTCAGGCAGCCAAGATGAGCATGATTGGTTTCATAACAATGCGGTCTGGTATGACAAAAAGACTAATACTCTAACTCTTTCTGGGAGGCACCAGGATGCTATTATTAATCTGGATTATGAGACAGGCAACTTGAATTGGATCATTGGAGATCCAGAAGGTTGGCCCCAGGACATGGTGGACAACTATTTCTTCACTCCTGTGGGTGATGGAGATTTCGATTGGCAGTATGAGCAGCATGCCTGTGTTGTCTTGCCGGATGGAGATATCATGGTCTTTGATAATGGGCATTTCCGCTCTAAGAATAAAGAAAACTACCGTGCCAATAAGGATAACTTTTCTCGTGGAGTTCGCTATCGGATTGACACAGATAAAATGACGATTGAGCAAATTTGGCAATATGGAAAAGAACGCGGTGCCGACTTTTTCTCTCCTTATATCTGTAATGTTGAGTATTATAATGAAGGTCATTATATGGTTCACTCTGGGGGTATCGGCTATGAGAATGGTGTAACAAGTGAAGGAATTCTAGCGGTTAGAAAAGCTAGGCTTCCTGAATTCAAGGACAATGTTTATACCTTCAATTCTATTACGTGCGAGCTTGTAAATGATGAGTTAGTTTATGAATTACAGGTTCCGGCTAACTGCTATCGAGCCGAGAAACTTCCTCTTTATTACGCGAATGAAATCGCAGAGCTCGGCGAAGGCCAAAAACTCGGACAATTTATTAAGACGCAAACCACGCGGATGAAAATAAAAGCTAACGAAACGGGAGAATTTGTTCCGGACCATTATGAAGCAAAGATTATTGAAGAAGAAGATCGTTTTAATTTCAATGGGATCTTTGAAAGCGGCGATCTAGCTCAGATTCTTCTAGTGCATGAAAGCGGAGACACCTTAAGATACCCCATTAATACGGTGGCTCAAGATTTTAAAGCCATGTGTGTAGGAACATTTCAGAAAGCTGATCCTCGGAATGTTGATACCTTTATTAACAAAACAGGATTATCTGGCAAGTATCAAGTAAAACTAATTGCCGATGAAAGAGTTTATGAAACAGGTGTTACAATTCAAGCATAACATATCTGTGTATTAGCTCTTATTTGTCGAGGAGGATAACGATGTCATTACCAAAATTAAATGCTAATAGTTTCGAAGAAAAGATTTATGATGCATGTGAAGCTTGTCTAGTCGTTTTCTCTAGAAAAACCTGTCATGTATGTAAGGAAGTCGTTCCCAAAGTTGAAGAGTTACAGCCCCAATATGAAGGTAAATTTGGATTTTACCATGTTGATGTTGAGGAGGATAAGCCATTATATCAATCTCTGTCTCTCAAAGGAGTTCCTCAAATTCTTTTTTTCAAGGATGGGGAATATCAAGGTAAACTCGCAGGGGATGTTGATGAAGAGGAAATAGAAGAAAAAATCAAAGAATATCTTTGACAATCAAACAATTACGAGAGAAGGATTGGAAGACGTGGAAAACTCCTATGATTTGATAATAATCGGTGGAGGACCTGCTGGGCTAACAGCGGCAATCTATGGCGGAAGAGCCAAACTTAAAACCCTGGTTATCAATAAAGGTACCGTTGGCGGGTTGGTAAATACCACGCGGGAAATTGTTAACTATCCCGGATATGGACAAGTCAGCGGAGAAGATCTCATGAAGGACTTTAAAAAGCATGTCGAATCCTTTGGCGTAGAACTTCTGCGTGATCAAGTCGTAAGAACGGATTTCTCACAGGAAGATAAGATCATCACCACGAAAAAGGGCAACGTATTTTCGGCCAAGGCAATTATCATCGCCTGCGGCAGTGAACCGAGACTTTTAGATATCCCTGGTGAAAAACGCCTCCGCGGCAGCGGAGTCGCATACTGCGCCACGTGTGATGCCGAGTTCTTCGAAGGTGAAGATGTTGTTGTTGTCGGCAGTGGGGATCAGGCTATTGAAGAAGGCATGTACATTACTAAATTCGCTCGCAAGGTTACCGTGATCGTGCTCCATGACGAAGGTATTCTTGACTGCAATAAAGTGAGTGCAGAAAGAGCATTTCAAAATGGAAAAATGGAATTTATCTGGAATTCCACGCTAGAAGAAGTTTTGGGTCAAGATAATGTTGAAGGGGTTAAGATTAAGAACTTAAAAACCGGTGGTTCAACTGAACTTTCTTGTCAGGGTGTCTTTTTCTTTGTGGGTATGGTACCTTCGACCCACTTTCTTAAGGAAAGCGGCATTGAGATGGACAGAAGAGGGTATATCCCGGTTAATGAATTAATGGAAACAAACCTTGAAGGGGTTTATGCGGTTGGAGACAATCGGGTTAAATATCTGAGACAAGTGGTTTCAGCTGCCGGGGATGGAGCCACTGCAGCTGTTGCCGCTGAGCGCTATATCGAAGAAATGAAAGCTTTTAATTCGAACGTCTTGGAAAGTGATAAGCAAGTTCTTCTACTCTTCTTCAATGCTTTAGATAACGAGAGCTTGGAATTTACTACTCTATTGGAAAATGTAAACAAAGAACTTATGGAACGGTATAAGATCGTAAAAGTTGATATGACCACCAAGAAAAATCTAGCACATAAATACGCTATCGAAAAGGCGCCCTCAGTTATGGTATTAGATAAAGGTCAGGTAGCTATGCGTTTGGATTGTTCAGCAGCAAAAGAAGACCTAAAATCCCAGTTATGCTAAAGACTAAAGACTAAAGACTAAAGACTAAAGAGTAACGAGTAACGAGTAACGAGTAAAGACTGAAGACTGAAGACTTTAAAATCAAGCACTCTCCTGTCAACAGAATTGGCAAGGAGGGTGTTTTTCATTGTCATTTCTTTGTGAAACAATAGTAACTATTTTTATACAGGTTTAACGGGCTTGGAATGAACATATTGTTGTAAATGAGAAAATTATAGCGAATGTTAATTGCTATCGCAACTAACATTCGCTATAATTAGTTGCGATAGCAATTAATTTAGAAAGGAATTATATCATGGAAAAACATTCAATAGGTAGATATATCGCGTCAATATACCGTTATCAAAGCATTCTCATTAATAAACAGTTTGAACAATATGGTATTGGTTGTGGGCAGCATACTATTCTAATAAATATCGCTTTAAACCCTGGTATTAATCAAAAGGATTTAAGTGAACGAGTTAAAATAGACCGTGCCAATACCCACAGAGCTATAAAAAAGCTTGAGGCGCTGGGCTATATTCATACCGATAGAGATGAAGACGATAAACGAATCATTAGATCCTGTTTAACAGAAAAAGGGGAGAAATTGATGCCCTCAATTAAAAGCGGTTTACATGACATAACAGAAATAATGATTAAGAATTTTGAGGATCCAGAAAGAGAAGAGATAACTAACTTACTGCAGAAAATCGAGGAAAATGTACAAAAGCACGTTAAATCTTTGAGAGATGATAGTTGACTTTTTCGATATCATTGCGGTAAGGAAATATAAAGTAAGAGGAGTTTATATATGTTTGGTACTGAAATTCACAGTGTAGCAAAGAGATTAATGCTTATTAGGGGATTACGCAGTATTGGGCAAGGAGCGATGGTTGTAGATATTACCCTTTATTTAGCAGCACTTCATTGGAGTGGTACTATGATCGGCGGGGTAACATCAGCTGCCGGCTTGTTCGGAGCAATCCTGATCTTGTTTGTTGGTATTATCAGTGATAAGTTAGGAAGAAAACCGTTTTTGCTGATATTTGAGTTAATGACCATGGTAGCAGCCGTTGCCTCTTGTTTTACTACTAAAGCGATTGTACTTGTTTTAGCCATAGTAGTTGTAGGGTTTGGTCGGGGTCAAAGTGGTGCCGCAGGTCCTTTCAGTCCAGCCGAACAGGCTTGGCTGGCTCGCTGTGTAAAACAGTCCCAGCGCGGAAAAGTATTTAGCCTGAATAATGCGATCGGTTTTATAGGGATGGCTCTGGGGGCAGCCATCGGCGGTTTGCCTGGCTTGATGCACGTAAGCAGTCCGCTGTTGGCCTACCGGCCGATTTTTATCCTGGTGGCGGTGTTCTCTCTAATATGTACCGTTGTTTTACTGAATACTGAAGAAATAAAAGATGATTCCGATAGTCCGGTAAAAACGGAAATTAAAAATGAAAAAGTCATCCCAACCAGTGAAACTAATATACGTCGTCAGGAAAATATGGCCATGCTTAAATTTGCCCTGGTAAACACAATCAATGGTATTGCGGTCGGGTTAACCGGACCAATGATGGCGTATTGGTTCAGCCTAAGATATCATGTTGGTACAGAAGCAATTGGTGTAACTCTTTCGCTGTCATTTCTGTTGACAGGAATATTTTCAGTTATCAATGGGTTTATGGCCGACAGGTATGGCATGGTAAAGTCTGTCACCTGGATGAGAATAATTGGGTCTATGTTAATGGTGGCACTGCCCTTTATGCCGAATTTTAGTTTAGCTTCATTTATCTATGTGATTAGAAACGCTATTAATCGTGGTACCCAAGGCAGCAGATCGGCCTTAAGTGCCAGTCTGACCCGTGATAAGCGAAGAGGTCTGGCTACAAGCATCAATGCCCTGTCTATGCGGCTGCCATCAGCTGTTGGTCCTGCCATATCAGGATACATGTTTGAAACAGGTCTTTTGGCATTACCTTTGATCTTAACTGCGGGCTTGCAATTGATTAATGCAGGGCTTTATCAATGGGTTTTTGGCAACTATGATAAAGCGAAGACTAATCCTTAACTTTAGAGTAAAGGGCTCAATTAGATCATGTGAACGCTTTAGAGATCAAGGCTTATTTGTGGATAGCGGCGAAGGAGGACCCACCCTCACTTAAGTGGAAGTCTTAAAAACCGGATAACTTAAATCCCTCTTGCCGTAATGGTGGGAGGGATTTTGTTCGCGATTGAAGAAACAACCCATCGTTTTATTCAATTGCGAAATTGCAATGTCAACGTATATTAATTCAGTTTCTATGAGGATAAAACAATTCCTTATAAAATCCTTATAATTGCCTTTTATAATGTTAACAAACAAATGAAGGGATGATGAAAATGGGAAACACCATTTTACAGACCAAAGATCTTTGCAAAACATTTAAAGGGCAGAACGTGGTAACCAATATTTCGCTGTCTATCGCAGAAAACTCAATCTACGGCCTGCTTGGGCCAAATGGTGCTGGTAAGTCAACAACGCTGAAAATGATCACAGGTATGCTCCGCCCGACATCCGGTCAGATACTTTTTGAAGGGCATCGGTGGCGGAGAAAAGACCTTAACGATATTGGCTGCTTGATCGAATCTCCGCCCCTGTATGAAAATCTGACGGCTTATGAAAACCTGAAAGTCAGGACGACGTTATTGGGCCTTCCTGAATCCCGTATCAGCGAAGTGCTCGCCATTGTTGATCTAAAGGACACGGGGAAAAAACGCGCGGGACAATTCTCCATGGGTATGAAGCAGCGCCTTGGTATTGCTCTTGCCCTTTTGAATCATCCGAAATTATTGATCCTGGACGAGCCGACCAACGGTCTTGATCCCATAGGTATTCATGAATTGAGGGAACTGATCAAGTCATTTCCCCGACAGGGTATTACCGTAATTCTCTCCAGCCACATTTTGTCCGAAGTTGAGCAGATCGTTGACCACATCGGCATCATTGCCAACGGCGTTTTAGGCTATCAGGACGTTGTTAATCCTGGACAGAATCTCGAAGAATTGTTTATGCAAGTCGTCGCGATGAATCGGAAAGTGGGGTGAGGCAAGTGTTCAGGCTTATTTCCAGTGAATATCAAAAACTAAAACGCACGTTCACTAAAAGGGCTGCCTTCTTAGCGCCTATTGTCACAATGCTGCTTTGTGCTCTATTGGGAGCAGGGACATTTTTTCAGTCCGGCAGTTTTAATTGGTGGTACACGATGCTGCTGCCCGGTATGCTTTCCCTCATCTGTGCCGGTATCGTGCAAAAGGATAAAAAGAAGCTGAATTACCGTGGAATTATGAGTCTTGCTATTGAGCCAAGGAGAATCTGGTTGGGAAAGGTTGGGGCCTGCATCCTGCTCTATGGTATATCATGTGTGGTTTTCTTCATTGGCGTAACAATTGGCGGGCATATATTTGGAAGCTTTTTCACTCTGGCTCAAAGCGGCACAGCAAGTCTTCTGCTGTTTGTTACCTTCTTATGGCAAATACCCTTTTGTATGCTTATCGCGGATAGATTGGGCTCTTTTGCTGCTATCTTTATAAACCTTGTGGGAAATATTTTAGGCGTTATATTTGCGGCCAAAAGTATATATTGGTGGATACCTTTTGCAATTCCGACACGGCTGATGTGCCCTGTTATTCATGTACTGCCAAACGGATTAACGGTTCCGGCAAACGATCCGCTGCTTTCATCCAGCGTAATAGTGTCAGGCGTTCTCATTACTTTGGTTTTATTCATAGTTTTGTCCGTGCTTACCGCCTTACCATACCGCAGACTGGAGGCAAAATAAATGATAGAGTTTATTCACTGCCTGCAGGCTGATTTTATCAAAATCAAAAGAAGGCCTGTATTATGGATTCATTTTCTTATTCCAATTGTCGGAATCTCTATTTTGCTTCTAATCTTCGCCTTCTCCAAGCAGTCTCCCGGGTCGAATGCGCTCGACTGTCTGGGGGCAATCGCTCTCTCATTTCCGACGCTCATTGCTATTGTCTGCTCTATGATTGGCGATCAGGAGGCGGAAGCAGGTAATTATCAGCAACTGTTAACGAATCCCTCCAAGCTGCGGCCCTTTCTGAGCTTGTCTGCCTTGCTTCTGTTGCTTGGGCTTGGCGCTGTGTTGCTTGCCGCTCTTGGTTTTGAAGCAGGATTTGCCGTTATCCTGCATCACGCACCGGTTGGACCGGAATTTTATTTATCCGGAGCTGCAATTTTGTTTAGCAGTAATATTTTTCTGTATTTCCTGCATCTGTTTTTAAGCTTTCGCTTTAATAAAGGTGTTTCTATCAGTATTGGCATTGTGGAAAGTCTGTTGTCCGCTCTGCTGATTACGGGCCTTGGTGACGGGAAATGGGTGTTTATACCCTGTGCATGGGTTCTTCATTTTTTAAAGGTTTTCGGTATAAACAGTTTTGGCGGATCTATGCCGACGGCCTGCGGCTTACGGACAGGTATTGTGCTATGTGTCCTTGAAACCCTATTGATATTTGTTTTCTCTATTATCTGGTTTTTGAGCTGGGAAGGGAAGAGAGCAGAGGAATAGCTGCTTTTGTCTCTGTTGCTTACAAACAAGAGAATCGCTATACTTTAGAAGAATGGGGATGGTTTTATGGCTAATATATTGACGGTTGACGATGATCAAGGGGTTCTTGTTCTGCTTAGGAACATTCTGTGCAAAGATGGACATACTGTCGTTACTGTCAATGAGCCTAAAAAGATATTTGATTTGCAGTTGGGACGATTCAATTTAATCCTTCTTGATGTGATGATGCCGGGTGTTGATGGATTTGTGCTTTGCCGGCGGATACGGGAAAGGGTGGATTGCCCTATTCTGTTTCTTACAGCAAAGTCGATGGAAGGCGATGTTATGACGGGGCTTAGTGAGGGTGCCGATGATTACCTGCTGAAGCCTTTCGGTGCCGGGGAACTCCGGGCGCGCATTAGCGCCCATCTGCGGCGGGAAAGCCGACCCAAGCATAATATGCTTTGCCTGGACGCCATTTCTTTTGATCTGTCTGGTAAAACAGTGATGGTTGATGATCAATCTGTTCCGTTAACGAAGGGTGAATATGATATTTGTGAATTTCTCGCCTGCAACCGAGGACAGGTTTTTTCCAAAGAAAAGATCTATGAGACTGTTTTCGGCTTCGATGCTGTCGGTGAAAGCAGTGCTGTCGTGGAACATATCAAGAATATCCGCGCCAAATTCTCCTCCGAGAAGGTATCGCCGATTGAGACCATTTGGGGGATTGGTTACCGATGGCGCTGAGAAATAACGAACATCGGCGTCAACCTCAAAAACTGCGCCGACTTTTCACAGGGTATCTAGCTGTTTTTTGCCTTGGAACAATTCTGTTTGTCGTTTCGCTCTTCGCAATCTTCGACCTACTTCTGACAAATAGCGTTATTTTGCCGGCCAACTACGGGGAAGTGCAGCTATCCGTCATGAAAGAAAAGATTGCAAGCAGCAATACTGTCACACCGGATATGATACCGGAAACATGCAGCTATGGAGTTTTTACACGGCAAGGCAGGTTCGTTTCGGGAAATTTTAATAAAAAAGATGCTGCAATGGCATGGGATTTGACGCAGAAGCAAGGACGGGACCGAGATTTTATATATTACTATTTACCTATTCCCCGCCGAAATGAGATTTGCATTGTCCGGTATACGCTGCTTGCGCAGTTCAGCTCGCCGGTTTTGCGTCAGTTTTTGCCCTCCCCGGAAATCCTTTTTGAACTTGTATTGGGTCTCGGATTCCTATTGGAAGTTTTTTTGCTAGCATCCTCCTTCGGAAGAAAACTGACGAAAAAACTGCACAGTTTGGAAAAGGCAACGGAAAAAATTCAGAATCATGATCTGAATTTTTCTGTTGAATCGAGCGGAATCTATGAAATCGACAATGTGCTGTATTCCATAGACAAAATGAAAGAAGCTTTAAAAGAGTCTTTGCAAAAGCAGTGGGATCAGGAGCAGACCCGACGGGAACAAATCTCGGCACTTGCGCATGATATTAAGACGCCGATCACCATTATTCGCGGAAATGTAGATTTGCTGTCTGAAACAAACCAGACAGAAGAGCAGAAGAGTTACACTGGCTACATTATAGACAGTGCTCGTCAGATGGAACAATACGTCAGAACGCTGATCGAAATTTCCAAGGCTGAAATGGGATTTTCTCTACATAAAGAAATTCTTGACACAGGTACTTTTATTACGAAAATCCATAAGCAGATTTCTGCACTAATGGTGGTCAAGAGGTTGTCTCTCGATTTTAAAACCAGAAATCTTCCGCAAAGCTTGCATGCAGATTCCGATTTGCTGCAACGCGCAATTTTGAATATTGCTGCCAATGCTGTAGATTTTTCGCCGCAAGGTGGGACAATCGTTTTCGATGTTGGCTTTGCAGGCGATACTGTTCAATTCTGCGTCGTTGATTCTGGTAATGGTTTTTCGGAGGATGCCCTTAAAAATGCCACACAGCAGTTTTATATGGGCGATAAAAGCCGTTCGTCAAAAGCCCATTATGGAATGGGGTTATTTATTGCCAATTCCATTGCTGTGCAGCATAAGGGAAGACTATTGGCAGAAAACTCTTCAGAGACTGGTGGGGGCATGGTAACCATTCGAATTCCAATTGAATCGGGAGAGGGTAAAGTGACATACTCCCACCACCTACGCTAACGCTAAGAGGTGGGGGCTTCTTGGGACGTACCAGCTAACGCCAGTATAATTACCAAGCTAACCCCGTTTGCCCAACGGTTCTTAGTTATGGACTAGGCTATGCCAAGCAAGCGACAGCCCTCATTTTTGATATTGATTGCAGCGTTTATATCGCGGTCTAATTCTGCTCCGCAATGGCTACAAGTCCAGGTTCTATCTGATAGGGTTAGTTCTTTATTTTCGTTGTTGCAGAACCTGCACATCTTACTGGATGGAAACCACTTATCAATAATGACTAACTGTTTTCCCTGTTCAGTAAGTTTGTAGGTTAGAAACGTTTTTAGCATACCAAAACCATTGTCATTCGTCGATTTTGCAAGATTGAGACATTGAGCCATGCCTCGCATATTTAAGTCTTCCATTGCAATAGCTGAGTAATCATCGGCTATTCGCCTGGACAGTTTATGTAAGAAGTCCTTTCGTTGATGAGCTACTTTTTCATGCAGTTTGGCAACCTTGCGACGTTGTTTGTCACGATTTTTACTACCCTTTTGGCGTTTAGATAGTTTGCGTTGTGCTTTTTTCAATTTTGCTTCGGCTTGACGGTAGAACTTTGGATAATCGGCATTATTTGCTTGGCTATCGACGAACAATGTCTTTGATGAATAATCCAAACCCAGTACCGTTTCTGTCGTTGGTGTTACGGGCTTTATATCGGCTTCAAACTCAACCAATACGGAAATATAGTAGTTCCCTGTAGGAGTTTTGCTTATTGTCGCAGACTTTATAACGGCTTCTTTAGGTAATTGTCGGTGTAGCTTAATCCGTACTTCTTTTAATTTTGGCAATCGAATGGTCTTACTGTCAATAAGCCTGATTGTTCCACCCTGATTGTTGGTAGTATAAGATTTCTTGTCACGGTGCTTGTTTTTGAACTTTGGAAAGCCTATTGATTTATCCCGGAAAAAGTTCTTGTATGCGGTCTGCAAATTCAGTTGAGCATTAGCCAAAGCCAGACTATCCACTTCTTTGAGTCATTCAAATTCATTCTTGAATTCAGCGGGTAATAGGTATTTCTGTTGTTTCAACGCTTCTTTATCATCCTTGAACTTCTCATAAACCTCTTTGCGGTTAGCAAGCATTTTGTTGTAAACAAACCGCACACAGCCGAACGTTTTATTGATGAGAATTTCTTGTTCAGGAGAAGGATATAGACGATATTTGAAAGCCTTGTTCATAATTTCTCACCTTGGCTTTCAATATAGCGTTTGATAACTTCAATTGGCGCTCCACCCGTGGTTAATAAGCAAAAACTTCTTGACCAGAAATAGTCTTTCCATAGTGATTTTTTGACGATAGGATATTCTTTCTTGGTTAGTCGAGAGGACGCGCTTTTATAGGCATTGATGAACTTTGATAATTCGCTATTGGGTTGCGCTTTGAACAGAATATGAACATGGTCTTTATCATGGTTCCATTCCTGCAAAATGACATTATAATTGGGTGCTATATACTCGAAGATTTCTTTAAGACGATTGGAAATCATATCATCAATAACTTTCCGACGATATTTTATAACTAAAATGAGATGATAGTACATCAAGAATACTGAATGATTATTATTGTCTAATTCCAATGTGTTCACCGCCATTCATGACTATACTACTGATTATATCATGGCAGTATTTGTACGACAATAACAAAATGAAGAGCGACAATTCATCCCCCACCTTCGCTCTCGCTATCGCGAGTAAGGAAGGCTAAGAGGTGGGAGACTTCTTGTCGCACGGGGTTAAAGTAATTGCATTTTTTACCAGATTAATCTTCGTATAATAACAGATAATATTTAAATCGTTTTTAAGTTGTCTCTCACAAGGGAGCTATTACTGAAGTTGGAGAGTAAAGTTTCCTTAATGGGCCCCACTTTCAAATAAAGCTTAGCGGAGGAATTCGTGAAACGATTCATTAAAGGTTTGTTTAGACTTTTTATTTTCATGTTCGTGGTTTTATGTATTGGCTGGTTTGGTTTAAAGTTTTACTTTACCTATGATTACCGAATATCTGACCAGGTGCGAAGTATTGTAGTTAGTCAAGTAAAAGTTCATCATACCCGTTATCTAACTTACAAGGAAATACCGGAAATGTATAGGAACGCTGTGATCTCAACTGAAGATCGGAGCTTCTTTACAAATCAGGGTATCGATTTCAGAGGAATTCTACGTGCAATATTGGTGGATTTAAGTGCCAAACAGCCTCTACAAGGTGGGTCCACAATCACGCAGCAGTTAATTCATAATACTCTCTTGAGTGATATCAAAAAATCATTGAAATGGAAATTACGGGAAAGTGTTTACGCTATTGGTATCTATGACACGCTGAGTAAGCAAGAAACGTTTGAACTGTATGCCAATGTCATTTACTTTGGACATGGGGCTAATGGACTGTATCAAGCGGCAGAGACTTACTTTGCTAAAGCTCCTTCACAATTAAACGATGGAGAACTTACTATGCTTGCTGGACTGCCCAATGCACCAAGCGTATATGACCCATTTATCAATATGGGGCTTGCTCGTGAGCGACAAAATCAGGTTATTCAATGTATGGTTGATTACGGTGTTATTACTGAATCTCAGGCGAAGCATATTTTCGATGAACCTATAGAGTTAAAGTAAACTCGGCGGTAGATTGGTTCATGTGCAAACACTTATGAAACCTTTCGAAGGTTCTCACAGAATGTGAATTATTAATAACATTGGGAGAAAAAGCTCATAAATTTTGCCTCTCGCTGCAATTTTGATTGAATGAAGTTGACAATAATCACATTAAAAGCCGCCCCACTGCAAGGGCGGCTTTTAGTCTTTTTCATGGCTTACTTTATTACTCTTTTAGCACCGACATATGCTTTCCACCAGTATGAGTTAAAGCTGCTTATTGTAACGCCTTTGTGACTAGTGGCATTAATGAATTTTCCGTTACCGAGATAAATTCCAACATGAGTTACAGTATGGCGTGAATTAAAACTAAAGAATACTAAATCACCTGGTATAAGACGGCTGGCTGGGGTAAAAGTTCCAACTTTATACTGATAGGTACTTGTTCGCGGAAGATTGATGCCTACTGCCTTGAAAGCATCCATTGTTAGGCCGGAACAATCAATACCTTGATAGCTTGTCCCACCAAAAACGTATTTGGTACCAATATAACTTTCAGATTTCGCGATAACCTTCTGGACTTCTGCGGAACGAGTTGAATTAGTAGAAGCACTTGCTACTGGAACATAAGATAAAACTCCGATTAAGACTGCTATAATTAATGTTGTAAATTTCTTCACCATGTTAACCTCCAAGAATTAATTTGTTCTTGCGAGAACATGATAAAGAATACCACGCTAACAACTCTGATATCATTAGTGGGTTGTTGGTTTGAATTCCATATATCTACAATTAACAAAGTTGTTTTGGAATGGATATTGGAATATTCTTTATCGCTAATTTTTATCCTAAATTGTTACTCTAAACAATTGATATTCTTAAAAGCAGATCGGCAACTGTGGCCACAGAAGCCTACCATGTTCATTTTAAGTTAGTTGAAAAATAATTGAGATGGTTCATAGCCAACCCAACATATTATGAGATGCCGCTTACGGTCATCTATGGACTCTCACTTGCATTAATCATATTGACCAGCTTCCTTTCCAGGAAAAGCCCGTTTTACCTAATGGACAAAGTGCGAAGGTTGATTTTATATTTATAAAACAATAAATTCGTTGATTGGCTTAATATATTTTTTACAAAAAATATCGAAAAATTGTTTATCCGGAATATCCAAACATGCTCTCTTAATGAAGAAGTAGAAATTTGCTATAATTAAATATAAAGGTATTGCTTGAGGAGTGAAAATGTTTGAATTCAGATAAAGATTTTGATTCTAATACTATTGCAAGAGAAAACGATAGTCCCACCTGTGAAACTGTATGCGTACACCCAGAGGTGATTAATAATTTTGATAATAAACTTATCCTTTATGAAAAAGCTGATGATTTAGCCGAATTATTTAAAACTTTAGCTGATCCGACGCGAGTGAGAATAATCGATGCTCTTGCCAAAGCTGAATTATGTGTGTGCGATTTGGCAGAATTATTAAACCTAAGTCAATCTGCAACTTCGCATCAATTACGTGTTCTGCGCGGCAATAAGCTGGTAAAATATCGGCGTGAGGGAAAAATGGTTTATTATGCTTTGGACGATGAGCACGTTTTAAGTTTGTATAACCAAGGGCTTGAACATATTAACGAGCATACCAATAGGTAAAAAATCTTATTGTAGGTAATGAGCATATTTGTTACAATACATATGAACGATTAAACATATGTTTGCACGAATAGACATAGGAGTTATGACGACGAGAGGGGGAAAAAGTGATGACAGAGAAAATAGCGTCAAAATGCAGCCAAGGGCATAATCATGACCACGAGAATGATCTTAATACTGCTCACAAGTATACCCAGGGTCATAACAATCAAGAGCGATTGAAATATCGAATTGAGGGTGAGTTTTGCCCAAACTGTGCCGCTAAGATGGAACGAATATTGAGTTCTACAAAGGGTTTTGGGGAAACAACCATTAATTACGCTGCAAAGACAGTTTTTCTTCCTCCGATGCTCATGGATCAAGCCCAAGAAATAATGCAGGGGATTGAACCAGGCGTCAAATTGGCAGCAATCCAAGAAAAAAGGACTCTTGCAGATACTAAAAATGATAACGAGGACCATTTAGATCGCAAGCAACTGTTGACAATCCTTGTTGCGGCAGCTCTTTTGGTGATTGGATTGGTGTTTGGTTCACATTGGCATAATAGTAATTTGGAAGTCCTGGAATATGCAATATACTTGAGTGCCTATTTACTTGTCGGTTTCGAAGTATTGGAGAAGGCTGTAAGGAATATTATCCGGGGTGCGATTTTTGATGAAAATTTCTTGATGGCCCTGGCCACAGTTGGGGCTATTGCCATTCACCAACTTTCGGAAGCTGTCGGGGTTATGCTCTTTTATTCTGTCGGTGAACTTATAGAGAACCGAGCGGCTGACCGTTCCCGCCGTTCCATTAAGGCTTTGGTTAATATTCGTCCCGACTATGCTAATTTGCTTAATCAACTTGACGTCACCAAAGTCGATCCTGAAGATGTCTTAGTTGGTCAACAGATTCTAGTCCGCCCGGGAGAGAAAGTTCCGCTTGATGGTGAGATTTTACACGGAAGCTCATTTGTTGATACGTCTGCCTTAACAGGGGAGTCTGTTCCGCGTAAGGTGAAGGTCGGGGATACGGTTCTGGCCGGTATGATAAATAACTCCGGTGTCTTAACGGTCAAAGTTATGCGCGAATTTGCTGATTCTTCCGTGCAAAAGATATTAGATTTAGTAGAGAACGCTAGTTCACGCAAAGCCAATACAGAGAAATTTATTACGACGTTCGCTAGGTATTATACCCCCGGTGTTGTGGCCATCGCTTTAGGGATAGCTTTAATTCCGCCGCTCTTCATGGGTGGAGTTTTTAGTGAATGGCTATATCGGGCGATGACGATTTTGGTTATCTCGTGTCCTTGTGCTCTCGTTATTTCTGTCCCTCTGGGTTATTTCGGAGGAATTGGGGGGGCATCCAGGCAGGGAATTTTAGTTAAAGGAGCAAATTATCTCGAAGCTTTAACCAATGTCCGGACTGTATTGTTTGACAAAACTGGAACGTTAACAGAAGGGGTGTTTCAAGTAGTTAAAATTGCCCCGGCTCAAGGTTTCACGGAAAATACCTTGCTCGAATTGGCGGCTAAAGCGGAAATTCATTCGAATCATCCCATAGCGAAGTCTATTCGCGAAAAGTTCGGGAAGATTGTTAAGACTGATGAGCTTGATCAATATCAAGAAATCAGCGGACAGGGGATTCAGGCAACGATTAAAGGTCAATATGTCTTAGCGGGAAAGGAAGAACTTATTAAGCAAGCGGGAATTGAAGTCCCTTCAATTAATCATAAAGAAGTGGGAACATTGGTCCATCTTGCTATCGATGGAGCATACGCTGGTTATATTTTGATAGCTGACCGGGTTAAAGTTGAGTCGCGCGAAACGATTGCCCGTCTGAATACCGCCGGGATAAAGACTGTCATGTTAACAGGTGATCAGGAAAAAGCGGCACAGGCAATTGCTGATGATTTGCAAATTAGCGAGCATCATTCCAATTTGCTTCCTGAGCATAAAGTAGCTTGGCTAGAAAGCTATTTGAAACAGTCCGGTAAAGGCAACGTTGTTTTTGTCGGTGATGGGATTAACGATGCTCCCGTTTTGACACGCGCCGATATTGGTGTTGCCATGGGCGGTTTGGGATCAGATGCAGCGATTGAAGCAGCCGACGTGGTTTTGATGGAAGACCAACCTGGTAAACTTATTGATGCCATTGAGATAGCCCAATATACCAAGAAGATTATTTGGCAAAACATTGCTTTCGCTTTAATGATTAAGTTAGGATTTATTATACTTGGGATGTTTGGCGAAGCTAATATGTGGGAGGCTGTTTTTGCCGATGTGGGAGTTGCCGTACTTGCTATTCTCAATGCAACACGTATTATTAGATATTCAATTCCCGGTCAAATGGCGGAGGGTGGTGGGTATTCTACTTCTTTGCGAGGCAATCCGTTAAACGATATGTCATAGTTTTTTGACAGGAGACAAACGTATCGCGTCGATTTTAAGGCCGTAAACGTACAGAATAACTCTGTTCGATTACGGCCTTTTTGTTGTTTTTATATTGAATGCAAGGAAAGATCTTATCTACGGATCAGGAAATACCCTATTCATAATTCTTATTTTTGGTTACGTATGGAAGAAGAGTTTGTGATATGCCTAAAACTTGGTTAAATATGGTGATAACACTGTGTGGAGTCGCTTTATGCCATCATCAAGGGATAAAATGTTTGTATTTCCATAGCCAAAAATCAGAGAATCATTATAAGGATGTTTAAGTACCTTATTAGTTTCATCAAGCAGATAATGTTTTCTGATCGGGGTGATTTGAATATTGTTGTCTTCAATTTTATGCATTACTAAAGAATCAAAATTTATGGTTTTAAAAGTTGCTACTAAGTGCATTCCTGCTTCTGCTCCAGAAATTGAAACTGTGTCTTCGAACGTATTCTCAAGGCATTTAATCAAATGATTTCTCCTTTTTAAATAAATACTTCTCATCTTTTTGATATGCAAATCTAAAGAACCTGCTTCAATAAATTTGGCCATTGTAAGCTGTTCAAGTATGGGTGAATGTAAATCAGCTACATATTTAGTTTCTTCCATTTGAGCACACAAAGCATCAGGCAACACCATGTATCCCATGCGCAATGAAGGCATAAGAGTTTTGGAAAATGTCCCGACATAAATAACGCAGGTTGGGTCAAGTGATTGCATGGACTGTATTGGACTTCCATCAAAGCGAAATTCACTATCATAGTCATCCTCGACAATGTAGGAGTTATGTTTTTTTGCATACTGGATCATTTGAATCCTGCGTTTGATGGGTAGTATTACTCCAGTTGGAAACTGATGACTTGGAGTTGTAAATATTAATTCAGGTGGAATATTTGGCAGTTTTTCTGTCACCATGCCAAATTCATCAACGGGAATTGCTTGGATTTTCACCTGTCTACTTTCCAAAGTATGAAGAATGCCATAGCTAAGGGGATTTTCTACTAAGGCATATCCATCCTCTGAGACATGCTGACACAATAAGCTAAACGCTTGTGCAGCCCCATTTGTTATGAGAATGTTTTCCGGATGGGTATTTACTCCGCGTACGCGCCGTAAATAAATTGAAAGCTGACGTCTCAGCTCATATTCACCCTTTGAGCTTTGATAATCCATCTGCTGCGGTAATACTGACAGGGTAATGGATTTATAGAGCTGCCCCCATTTTTTTATAGGAATAGAAGCCAAATCGGGAATTCCTGTGCGAAAACTAATAACATTTTTATTAGGACGGTTCTCTATTGGTTTTCGATTATTTACGGAAGAAATGGAGGTTGCTCGTTCAAAATATATTCCATCGTTTACATATGTTCCTGCACCATTTTTAGTGTATATATAGCCCTCAGCAGTAAGCTGTTCGTAGCTTTCAATAATAACATTTCTTGCCACGTTGAGATACTTGGCCATTTCTCGTGTCGATGGAAGTTTCTCATACTGCTGCAGTGTTCCGTTCAAGACGGCCTCTCGTATATGTTTATAGATTTGTCTGGTGAGTGAAATTGTGCTGTTGCGATCTAAAGTAATGTGCATCATAGTTTTCCCTCGGAGTGGTTCTATAAAAAATGATATTAAGCGGCACTTTTATGAACCGTTTTTTTAGATTAAAGTATATCATAAAATGGAATTAAGCTCACTAAGGAGGAAAAAATGAGTATATACACATTTATAGTAACGTCATTAATCATAATTCTGCTCCCTGGTACCGGGGTTATTTACACAATCTCCACCGGCATAACTAAAGGAAAAAAAGCAAGTGCCATTGCTGCCCTGGGCTGTACAGCTGGTATACTTCCCCATCTAATTATAAGTATCGGATTTTCTTCACTATTATTAAGGATGAGTGAGCAGGCTTTCTTTGTTCTTAAGATGGCTGGCGTTTTGTATCTACTGTATCTTGGATTTGGGATGCTCCTGTCAAAAACTAAATTGGATTTTGGTGAAACAAGTAAAGAAGATACCCCTGTGACCATTGTTCGTAAAGCAGTTTTAATTAATTTATTAAATCCAAAACTTACGCTGTTCTTTTTCTCGTTTTTGCCCCAATATCTTAGCAGCAACAGCCAGAACTATATAAGAGAGAGTTTTCTGCTTGGCATAGTATTTATGCTGTTGACCTTTCTGGTTTTTGTGGGTTACGGAATTTTGGCCGGATCAATGAAAACATTTGTTGCAAAGTCTCCCAAACGACTACAAGGTATTTCTCAGCTCTTTGGAATTATATTTATCGTTTTTGCAATTAATCTGGCAGCTAGCTCTCAGTGAATCTCACCGCTTTACACCAAATTACCTCCACTGCAGCAAAAGAGTTATTTCTATTCAAATTATTACTCGTAGTTAAGAGGACTTAAATATCAAAATGGGTATCGAGTATTGCGTGTGATGAAATAATCCTTCCAAAGTGGGATATCTGTATTGTAAGCGGGGTATAGAATAATAGTATTAACTATATTTAGAAGGGCATTGGGGATGGCTATGTATTTTGAAGAGACCGGAAATAAAAGTATGCCTTCGATTGTATTTATTCATGGCGGCGGAATAAGCGGATGGATTTGGCATAAGCAGGTTGAGCATTTTAGCGATTACCATTGTCTTGTACCTGATTTACCAGAACACGGGAAAAGCATATATGAAGGGCCGTTTAATTTAAGAGATTGTGCTGATCGCATAGCGGAACTCATCGAAAACACAACGAATCATCGTAAAGCTCATGTAGTTGGTCATTCTCTTGGAGGCAAAGTAGTAATCGAACTCCTCGCCAGACGACCGGATTTAGTGGATCATGCTGTCGTAGCCAGTGCATTATATAGACCAATGTATCTATTAAGTCTTGTCCATACGCCATTTATCTATAAACTCTCGGCAGCTATGTTGAGAAATAAAGCGATACTATCGTTTATAGCAAAGCAGTTTAAGTTTCTTGATAAAGTCTCAATTGAAAATTGTCTGGCCGATTTTAGAAGATTGACTGCAGATTCGCTATACAGGTTATACGACCAACTATATCAATTCGGAAAGATTCCTATTTTCGAACTAAAACATGCCAACGTCCCGACTCTAATATTAGCTGGGGAAAAAGAACCAAAAGCTATGAAGCAATCTGCAGCCGATATTGTGGAGGCCCTTCCTAGATCAAGAGGTATAATAATAAATGGGGCTGACCATACGTATCCATGGACTGCATCTAATAAATTCAACGACTTAATCAGAATGTGGATTAACGATAAAATATAGAGAATTAGAAGAGACAGTAATCAATAAAGGTGATAAGTTAAGATAATGAACTATTTGCTTGCTAGAAATGGACAAAGTAATGCTTGGAATGTGGGGAACATATTACGGAGTCTGTGAATGGAAGTCGTCTGGCCGGGAGAGTTGGAGTTTGTGAAGCTAAAAATTAAGTAAAATAATTGGAAAAAAATGACAAGTACTTTAATATAATAGAGCATAAACAAACATTTTGGAAGGATAAATTATGACGAAATCCTCACATTTGAATTGCTATTATGCTAAACCAAATACTATGTATTTTAGCCACGGATACCCTAAAAAAACAATAACCACAACAGCTGTGATAGATTGGTCAAGACTATTATGGCCCAATGGATGTTTCTTAACCCCAGCTATTATAGGTATTGCGGGGGCAAGTATTTTAGGATTCAGTGTGACTATTTTAGATTCATCGTGCACTTTAGATAAGGGGATGGCAGAGCATGAGGTGTTTGAACGTTCAGAAGTAAATTGTACGAATAAAAGCAGTTGCGCTAATGAAAAAATCGCATCACAAAAAGCTGTATTTTTAGTAAATATTTATACTTTGATTGCAACAGCAAGCATTTCCCTATATATTATTGGAAACCTCTTTTTAGTTATGCCGCAATTTTGGCTTACACTTAGTACGATAATTGTCGGAGCTATTACGGCTATATTGCTATTTTCATCTATGTATTTTTATGTGTATCGTATTAACCCCGGATCCTTTAGTTCTAAATATTTAGGTAGTAATATTTTTTATCAATATTTTTCCTTTATTTATTTTAGTGCTACTAATATATCTGTTGGGTCTTTTGGGGATATTCTACCGCTGACGATAGGATCCCGCACATTGGTGATTATGGAAGTATTATTCTTCCTGTTCATATTAAGCTGTGGCATTGCTGTCATTCATAAAGCAAAATGAACAAATTTTATGGAGATCCCATGCACTGAGACTAAGTTAAATAAGTGGAGGGGAAAACGGGTGAAAACGCTAAAGATTTATCAGGTTGACTCATTTACTACGGAAAAATTCAAAGGTAATCCTGCTGGAGTTGTCTTAAACGCAGATGATCTTTCAGAAAAAGAAATGCTGCAAATTGCCAGAGAACTGAATAATTCAGAAACAGCATTTATCTTGTCGCCTGACAGTGATGATCATGATGTGAGGCTTAGATATTTTACTCCAAAAGTTGAAGTTCCGGTTTGTGGACATGCCACTATCGCAGCCCATTACATTAGGGCTCTAGAATATAACCTGGATTCTACGACCGTGATCCATAAAATTAAAATCGGAATTTTACCAGTTGAAATAAATAGAGTTGGGAATGACTACTCTGTTGTAATGACTCAAGGAAATGTCGAATTTTATCCGCCTCTCGGTAGGCGAGAAAGAGAACAAATACTTAAGGCTTTGGAAATTAATGAAGAAGAATTAGATAAGAGATGTCCAATTCAAATTGTATCTACTGGACATTCCAAAGTTATTATCGGAATTCAAACTAAAGATAAATTGAATTCCTTAGCACCAAACATGCTGGCATTAGCCGACATTAGTAAAGTAATCAATTGCAATGGCTATTTTGTTTTTACAATGGATTCAAGCGAAAAAGAAATTTTAACACATGGAAGAATGTTTGCACCAGCCATAGGTATTAATGAAGACCCAGTGACAGGAAATGCCAATGGTCCCCTTGGTGCATATTTAGTGGAACATGGTTTAGTAAAACATAATGATTCTGTCTTTTCCTTCAAAGCAGAACAAGGAGAAGCAATAGGTCGGAGTGGCGTTGTTGAAGTGACTGTGAAATTGAATAACGGAAAACCGAAACAAGTTAAAGTTGGAGGAAAAGCTGTAATTGTGTTTAAGACCGAAATGAGAATTTGAATTTCCTAAAAGATCGGCCTCAAGATGTCGCTAAAATAATTATTCACGGTCATGACTATGTTCTGCAGAACGATTATAAGTTTGATGTTGAACTGAAATTGAAAACTTAAATTTGGAAATCATTACTTAATGCTTACGAGGTGAAATATAACTGTGAATTTGGCATTTAGCATAAACTCTTTATATGTCTGTGTGAAAGATATGGAAAGAGCAATTGACTTTTACGAAAGATTATTAGAACAAAAAGTTACAGAGAGAAATGAAATATACAGCGTTTTTAATATAAGTGGTTTTAGATACGGATTATTTGCGAATCAGAAGATGAATGAAAAGAAAACGTGGGGAAATAATTGTTTACCAAGTTTTGAAGTTAATGACATCAACCTGATTCAAATGCGGTTAGAAGAACTTAATTGTCCAATTATTTTTCCCTTAACTATTATTGGGAAGAATAAAGTTTTAGAATTTAAAGATAGCGAGGGCAATGACATTGAAATCACTTGTCCCCTATAATTATGTGAAAAAGAGTAATAGTCATCGCTGGTCAGATTATGTTTGTTTCTTTGATATTAAACCATCTGCTTAAATCGTAGGAGATTTAGAGATGGAAAGAAGGATCTTTTTAAGTATCCAAGCTCCATTGATTGGGAGTATTATAGGAATAAGTAATGCTCAAGGAATTAATCCCATTATGGATATGCGCTTTGTTATTTTTTCATCTGCGGTAGGGACACATTGGTTACAGGAATATATAATTGGTGTTCTTGCGGCGAGTTATTCGGCCACTCGCCTCTTATAAGCTCAAGAAGGAATAAACGCCGTGGTAAAGTATTAGCCTGGTGGCTAAAGACTGAGATTCTTTTTAGGGTAGTAAGCGTATTGGGATAAAGTCTTATTGCTTAACTTAGGGTGTGAACAGGGTTTGGAATGTCCCTTAAATCTAAAATCGGTTGGGGAATTGTGCATGCTGGATTATATTAGAGGTAAAGAATCTGTCATAATCGTTTTACACGAAATATATGGAATTAATCCGTATATTGAATGGGTTTGCGAACATTATTCAGAAGCTGGGTACGATGTTTTATGTCCGAACTTTATAAAGCCTGAGGTTTATTTCGATTACGATAGAGAAGAAGAAGCTTACAAATACTTCGTTAATAAAGTAGGTTTTTCTCAAATGGTTCATGAAGTTAGAAGAATACTTAAGAAAGCAAGAACAAAATACAAAAAGATATTCCTTTTAGGATTTAGTGTTGGGGCAACAGCAGCATGGCTTTGCAGTGAGAATGATAATTCTGTCGACGGGGTAATTTGCTACTATGGTTCTCGAATAAGGGATTATCTAA
The DNA here is from genome assembly GCF_002196785.1 of Desulfosporosinus sp. FKA. NCBI lineage: Bacteria > Bacillati > Bacillota > Clostridia > Eubacteriales > Desulfitobacteriaceae > Desulfosporosinus > Desulfosporosinus sp. FKA. Next base: position 107,176 of record NZ_NAHZ01000018.1, read on the forward strand.
ATATAGTGCCTAAATGCCCAACACTGCTTATTTTTGCAAAAGAGGAAAAGTCTTTTAATGTATCGGAATTGATAAGTGTGCTAAGAGAAAAGAAGTTTGTCAATGTCTATGTCTTAAACGGTAAACATGGTTTTAATGATTTCTTTTCGAAGAACCTTAATCAGCAATCGCAAAAAGCAGCACAGACATTAGTAAATGAATTTCTGACAGCTCGAAGAGATACAGGCGCGGCTACCTGAGGAGAAATAATGTATGAGAAAAGGTGGGTGGGTTTGAGGTTGACGCAAGATAATAACCAAACAATAACGGAATTACTAAGAAAGCGGATTTCCCTTAGGAAGTTTGCCGATCAACCCCTTAAGCAAGAAGATGTAGATTGGATTGTAGAGGGAGCTATGAGAGCACCTACAGCCGGGAATATGATGCTTTATTCCATGATATTGATTACCGATGCCAATAAAAAGCAGATTTTAAGCGAGACTTGTGATCATCAGCCTTTCATAGCTAAGGCTCCCTTGATAATTGTTTTTGTTGCGGATTACCAACGCTGGTTTGACTATTACCAGAGTTCCAATGTTAAAATGTTTTGCACGGATCATGGCCTGGAATTCCGTGGCCCTGATGAAGCAGACTTATTATTAGCATGTTCAGATGCTCTTATTGCAGCGCAAAATGCAGTTATTGCCGCCGAGAGCCGGGGGATTGGTTCTTGCTATATAGGGGATATAATGGAAAACTATGAGAAACATCGCGAGTTATTGAACTTACCCGAATGGGTATTTCCAGTTGGTATGCTCTGTTTCGGGTATTATCCCGAAGGAGCTCGATTGGCCCCTAGGCCACGTTTTGAGCGGAAATTCATTGCTTTCGCAGAGCAATATCATCAATTAACTCCAGAAGAACTAGCTGAAATGTTAGCTATTCGGGAAAGTGCTTTTTCGCCGGGGAATCCTTTTGGAGCAAAGAACTTTGGACAATGGATGTACGCCAGGAAAACTGGTGCACAGTTTTCAACTGAGATGGCTCGTTCAGTACGAGAAGCTTTAAAGAGCTGGAGAGGTGATTTAATCTAGACTTTTTAAGTACATATAGAAAACAACACCTAATTATAAAGGGTAACTGGTGGTCAAGTAAGGATTCTTGATTGTCTAGTCTTCTGAGGTGACCATAGTTTCTAATTCAAAGATAGAGATAGGATATTGGCGGGTTGTACAGCGCCAAGTCCTCAATGATTATATTGCAGATGCGTGGTGAGGATAATGGATGAATTAATTCAAAAGATTGTTGAGTTTAGAGATTCTCGAAATTGGAGGCAGTTCCATAATCCAAAGGATCTAGCGATATCATTAAGCATAGAGGCCAGTGAACTACTCGAAAATTTTCAATGGAAAACTAGTGATGAGAGCGTAACTGTTAATTTCGAAAGAATTCAAGAAGAATTAGCAGATGTATTGATATATGCTTTGCTGTTGTCAAACGAATTAAACATTAATCCTGAACAAGCTATTATCGATAAAATAAAGAAGAATGAACAAAAGTATCCTATTGAGAAAGCCTATGGATCTAATAAGAAATATAATGAGCTCTAGTTATTTGAAGATCGAGATACCAAATCGCGTCCTGCTACTCCAACTCAATGGTATTGAATCCGCCAAATAATATATATTGGATTGTTTTGCAAGCAAGAGATTATTTACATATAGAAAAGGAAGGATTTAATTTATGTTAACACATGTTGGTACTAGGCAGATTGAAACAGATAGATTAATTTTGAGGAAATTTAAATATTCAGATAGCGAAGACATGTTAAAGTATTGGGTTAGTGATCCTAAAATTCAGTCAATGTACTCCGAACCAGTTTACACAACCAAGCAGGATGTAAAAGAATTGTTGGATAAATATATCAGTTTCTATGAAAAAGATAATTATTACAGATGGGCTATAATATTTAAGGAAACCGATGAATGTATAGGGCAGATTGCATATTTTTTGGTAGATAACAATAATCATTTTGCAGAAATTGAATACTGTATTGGGGGAAGTTTTCAGAGAAAGGGGCTTGCTACTGAAGCTACAAAAGCCGTTATTCAATTTGGGTTTAGCAAAATGAATTTGCATAAAGTACAAATATGTCATAAGTCTACAAATATTCCTTCTCGTAAAGTTATTGAAAAATGTGGGTTTATTTATGAGGGAACATTACGAGACTTTTTTTATATGGATGGTCAATATGTAGATAGATTGTATTATTCAATAATAGTCGATGAATTTATGTCCAAGTAATAGTTCTATCAGTAGGGGATTTATCCTGAGAACTAGGCAAGTTAACGAGGAGAGTGCCTCATCAGATGGAAATGGAAATTAGACAAGCTAAAGCTAGTGAAAGTAATGAATTAACTGCCATCTCATTTATTTCAAAAAGGTTTTGGAATTATCCTGAAGAGTATTTTGACATATGGAAAAAGGAGTTAACAATTACCCCGGAATATATTCAAGACAACATGGTTTATGTTGCCAAAGTTGAAGGGAAAATAACCGGATATTTTTCAATCGTTGAGGTGGAAGAGGATTTTTTCACGGGCAAAGTGGTGATCAGTAAGGGTTATTGGTTAGAACATCTTTTTATACTGCCAGAGTTTATTAGAAAAAGAATTGGTTCCGAACTGATCTCATACGCAAAAGTGGTATGCAGGAAGAAGAATATAAATCGGCTTCTCATCTTTTCGGATCCAAATGCAATAGGGTTTTATGACAAGATTGGAGCTACATATATAGAGGAATCGCTATCAAGTATCGAAGGACGAAAGGTTTTACTATATGAGCTTATAGTATAAAGAAACCGCAGCACAGTAATTATCACAAGGAATTGAATTTCTCTCAAATAGAAAATTATATCCAATTGATTATTAATCAAGTTTATATTAGCTATCAGGTGATTCATGGAAATAAAGAAACGACCTTAATTATAGCCCTTCACATCAAGCGTGATCCTAACATGGATAAATAGCATGATTAGGAATATGTTTTTAAACCGACATCCGTTCATTAATAATTCTGGGGGACAATACTTTGGACAAACATGGAGAGATACTAGAAGAGTTAAGTCGGTCTCGCATTAATGATGAAGCAGTTAATATAGAAAAAGTATACTTTTACAAGACGGACAAGAGAGTTAATCCTAAGCAAGAGGACCCATTTTGGGTCGCTATCGGGAAAATGCCCGTTTTGGTATCAGCCCCACATGCCGTAAGATATTATAGACAAAAAAAGATTAAAATGTCAGACCAATTTACCGGATCAATCGTTTATCTATTAAATCAACTAACGGGTTGTCATGCTATTGCAGTGACTAATCTGTACGGCGGAGATCCTAACTTTGATAACCCATGTATATATAAAGAAAGAATCGCCGAAATTTGCAAAAGGGAAAAGGTGAAGTTTGTACTAGACATTCATGGAGCCGCACGTGATCATGAATTCGATGTGGATTTTAGTATAAATCGCGGGAAAACCCTTTTTAAGGCGAGTATGGTAGAATTGATCGAGCAAAACTTCCATGACTTTGGTTTAAGCAGAATAACCCATGGCCATTTTACCGCTGCGGGCCCAAATACCGTTAGTAGTTTTGTCGCACGTGAATTAGGGATCCCTGCGTTACAAATTGAAATCAATAAACAATACAGGGTGCCATCACAAAATCCAAAGGGGTTTCATCGAGTATTGGGGGCCTTAATGTCAAGTGTCAGAGAATTAGCCCAATAAGCGTACTTTATGTCAATTCTTGTGGATTGGATGAAGATGGTTAAATATACCACTAGACATAATGAGCCAATTAATGTTATTCTAGGTGAGCACCAAAACGGCTGAAAAAATCCACTAACCTGGATGAAAGGATTTAAATATTAGCCATTGACAACATGGGTTGAAAATGCTAATATAAAAGTCCGGCCAAGATGGCTGACAAAATGGTCTTTGAAAACTAAACAACAAGGACAGCCAATGAGAGAAACTCGCAAGAGTTTCAAAAAGAATCATGAAATCATGAGCAAGAAATCATCTTCTTTAAAGAAGTTGAAATAACTTTTTTGGAGAGTTTGATCCTGGCTCAGGACGAACGCTGGCGGCGTGCTTAACACATGCAAGTCGAACGGAGAGACTTCTAAGTTTACTTAGAAGGATCTTAGTGGCGGACGGGTGAGTAACGCGTGGGTAACCTACCCAACAAACCGGGACAACCCTTGGAAACGAGGGCTAATACCGGATACGCTTAAGAGTTGGCATCAACTTTTAAGGAAAGGCGGCCTCTGAACATGCTGCCGATGATGGATGGACCCGCGTCTGATTAGCTAGTTGGTGGGGTAAAGGCCTACCAAGGCGACGATCAGTAGCCGGCCTGAGAGGGTGAACGGCCACACTGGGACTGAGACACGGCCCAGA
>NZ_NAHZ01000019.1:0-6432 GCF_002196785.1 Desulfosporosinus sp. FKA
TGCATGTGTTAAGCACGCCGCCAGCGTTCGTCCTGAGCCAGGATCAAACTCTCCAAAAAAGTTATTTCAACTTCTCTTGAAGAAGATGATTTCTGCTCATGATTTCATGATTCTTTTCGAAACTCTTGCGAGTTTCTCTCATTGGCTGTCCTTGTTGTTTAGTTTTCAAAGACCAGTGTCACCCTAACTTAAAATCCATAAGAATTTTAATGTAGCAATCCGCCGACGTGCTTTGTTGTATCTTAAATACTGTATTACCATGTCCCGCGGCGCTTAACTATAATAGCATTTTTAAAGTCTCTTTGTCAACTATTATATGCAATATATTTTTTTGTGCTAATCATTTTTAATTGCTGGTTGGTGAACCTCCCTCACCTGCACTTTGTATGGAACGTACATATACTTCTCGAAACACCCCATATTTGTAATTGCTCAGGATATTCTTGGCTCCGTGTATATCCCGGTGTTCTCTATATCCGCAAGTACAACTGGAATTTCTGGAGAAGATTTTCTTTCTTCTCCCACAAACAGAACATGTTTGTGTTGTATATTTTTCCCATCATAGCTTTCTATCCTAGATTCCGCTATGGCGGGACATTTAATTATCCCTGTGCCATGAGGAGCCCATTAATATTTTACCGAGTTATCAATAGTTACGATATATTTCTTTTCTGTGCGACAAAAAAAAGTGTGCTGATGCACACTCGTACTTATCCACAGGTTCAAAATATATACTTTCCTATACAATATAAAACCGCACTATATTAGTGCGGTATTTCTCTTATGGAGCGGGTGATGGGAATCGGACCCACGTAGCTAGCTTGGAAGGCTAGTGCTCTACCATTGAGCTACACCCGCATATTTGGTAGCAGGGGGGGGATTTGAACCCTCGGATGAGCGGGTATGAACCGCTTGCCTTAGACCTCTTGGCTACCCTGCCATGGCTCCCCGAGTAGGACTCGAACCTACAACCTACCGGTTAACAGCCGGTTGCTCCACCATTGAGCTATCGAGGAATATATATGGCGGAGAAGGAGGGATTTGAACCCTCGCGGCAGTTACCCACCCTAACGGTTTAGCAAACCGTCCTCTTCAGCCACTTGAGTACTTCTCCATAGTATTTACGTGGTTGGTGCGGAAGACGGGACTTGAACCCGTACGGTGTTACCCACACGCCCCTCAAACGTGCGCGTCTGCCAGTTACGCCACTCCCGCAATAAATGGAGCCATTGACCGGGATTGAACCGGTGACCTTATCCTTACCAAGGATACGCTCTACCAACTGAGCTACAACGGCAAATTCTTAATGAATGGTGCGCTCGGAGAGATTCGAACTCCCGGCCTTCTGATTCGTAGTCAGACGCTCTATCCAGCTGGGCTACGAGCGCACATTTGGAGCGGGTGACGAGATTCGAACTCGCGACTTTCACCTTGGCAAGGTGACACTCTACCACTGAGTTACACCCGCGAGTGTTGGTGAGCCATCCGCGACTCGAACGCGGGACACCCTGATTAAAAGTCAGGTGCTCTACCGACTGAGCTAATGGCTCATCATGGCTGGGGTGGCTGGATTCGAACCAACGAATGCCAGAGTCAAAGTCTGGTGCCTTACCGCTTGGCGACACCCCAGTATATTATTAAGTCAGGATTTCCCAGACTCAATAGCTTGGTTGCGGGGGCCGGATTTGAACCGACGACCTTCGGGTTATGAGCCCGACGAGCTACCGCTGCTCCACCCCGCGTCGAGAGTGATAATAAATGGTGGGCAGGGATGGATTCGAACCATCGTACCTCGCGGAACAGATTTACAGTCTGTCGCCTTTAACCACTCGGCCACCTACCCATTATTTATTCAATTAAATATGGCGACCCCGATCGGAATTGAACCGACGATCTCCTGCGTGACAGGCAGGCATGTTAACCGCTACACCACGGGGCCACGAATTTTGGTGGGCGATGACAGGTTCGAACTGCCGACATCCTGCTTGTAAGGCAGGCGCTCTACCAGCTGAGCTAATCACCCAAAAACTAAGATGCAATTTGGTGACCCGTACGGGATTCGAACCCGTGTAGCCGCCGTGAAAGGGCGATGTCTTAGACCGCTTGACCAACGGGCCACTGTTTTTTGGAACTTTTTTAGTATAGCTGAACCTGATAAAAATGTCAACAACTTTTCAAGATTTTTTTATAGAAGTTTATATCAATGCCTTTCAAGCCTATCAAAAGAGTATATTCTCCACGACAAAAGAAATACTACCAGCAACTAAACACCATTAAAGGAGGTGCTCCGGTAAAACCGAGCTATATGAGCCACAATAAATTCTGGAGAAATCTAATTTTGGCTTTGATTATTACTATTGGATTAGGATACTTATTTTCAATATGGAATGCTTCTAATTCCAATAGGATTAATCCCACCTCTCCTTCCTTTGCGGGGAACGGTGGAAGTTGTCTTTCCTGTCATAACCAAACAACTCCCGGAGTTGTTAAACAATACGGCGTGAGCAAACATGCTGCTAATAAAGTAGCTTGTATTGATTGTCATCGCGGAGATCCGGGTGGTAAACAGACAGTAAACCACTATGATAATAATATTGTCCTCCACCCAACACCTCAAAGCTGTTCCCGCTGTCATCCTGCTCAAGCTGCTCAATTTGACCATAGTAGGCATAGTGCAGCTGCTTGGTATGCCCAAACCGGTGCTTCCGCTTTTACTGATCAACAACTTAAACGTTACGGTCTATCGTCGACAGGAAAGTATAACGATCTTTATCATATGGAAGGGCCTGATATTACTAAAATGGCTTGTGAAGTGTGCCATGGTATTGGTAAGCCGAACGCTGATGGGTCATTCGGCGACTGTGCTAAATGCCACCAAGGACATTCTTTTTCCTTAGCGCAAGTCCGTAAGCCAGAAATATGTGGGTCTTGCCACCTAGGGCCCGATCACCCTCAGAAGGAGATTTACGAGGAATCAATTCATGGAACGATTTATGCCAATAAGGGCTCTACCTGGGCCTGGAATGCACCGGTCGGAACTCTGTCCAGTAAAAACTTTGATGCTCCAACATGCGCTATTTGCCATATGGCTTCTTTTGGCGCTGCACAAGGAACTCATGACGTTGGTCAACGTCTTAGTTGGATGTTAACTCCAGCTCAAGCTCAAAAACGAACTGATTGGGAAACACATCGAGTTAATATGCAAACAGTTTGTTTAGAATGCCACGCAGAATCTTCGATTAAAACTTTATATGACAATGCTGACAAAGTAGTTTTAAAAGGCAACGAAAATATTAAAACCGCTCAGGATATCATTAAAGGTTTGAAGGACGACGGGTTAATTCCCGCAGCTCCCTTTTCAAGTTCTATTGACTTTAAAGGATTTGAAATTTGGCACCATGAAGGTCGTCGGATGAGATTTGGTGCCTTCATGAACGGTCCGGATTACGTACAATGGCATGGAATCTATGAACAACTAATCGACTTGACCGAACTTAAAGAACAAGATGCCGCTTTGAGAAATAAAGGAACATTTAATACGACCTCGACCCAAAATACGAGTAAATCGACTAAAGCAGAAGGTCATTAAAAAGGAGAATCGTCTATGAAATCCATATCTATGAGGCGCTATTCCTATCAATGGATCACCCGGCAGGCCCTCCAGATACCAATTGAAAAAACGCGCCTCCTCCTTTTTTTTCTATGTATTAACTATCTGATTGTTTTTGTTGATGTTTTAATTGCTCATGCTGAAAACCGTTTTTTTCCCAGCTACGAATGGATTCCAATAATTTTCTCCCCGCTAGCGGCTCTTAGCACTATCTATTTGCTTCTAAAGCCTAAATCAGGATTCCCTAAGTATCTTAACATTTTAATTCACTCTCTGGGAGCTTTGATCGGGATCATGGGCTTTGGCTTTCATCTTCAAGCCGTTTCGGCAGGGGATAACGTCACTTATGCGGGATTGATAAGCGGGAACCCCGTCTTTGCTCCCTTAGCTTTTGTTGCTTTAGGGATCATTGGCATAATAACTTCCCTCGATGATCATCCAGCCCATCGAAAGTATAATCTTACTCAAAAAACCCGTTGGCTGCTTCTGGCAACCTCATTCTGGTTTTTGGCCACAGCCTTAGTCGCCTACTTTGACCATGCCCGCACAGGTTTCGAAAATCTCTACACATGGTTCCCATTTTATGTTGGAATCTTTGCAGCCTTAGTTTTGTTTTTTCAAAGCTATAGTTATTACGAACGAAGGTTATCTGTCCTTTTAGGTGTTACCATGGTAATAAGTTTTATCGTGGGATTAATGGGATTCTCTTTTCACCTTACTTCTGATTTGGCAGGACGTGGTGTCATTCAATGGTCAAGAGTCTTTTATCAAGCTCCGGGCTTAGCTCCACTTTTATTTTGTGATTTAGGTCTATGGGGAATCCTTGTTTTCTTAGATCCTATTGAAGAAAGCTCGGCCTCTAGTAATAATAACTAATTGAAAGACTAAAACGTCGTCTAAAACTAAGTTTGAACTATAGCCGAATTTCAAAGGGCTATTTTAGAATTCAAAATGAGCTGAAAATAGAGAGTGAACTCGCTTACGCTAAAGCTTAACATTGGGGCTTCAGATACAATAATGTCCAAAGGACATTATTGCCGAGCCACCTTTCCCAACAGGAATATTTAGCGGTGAAGGAGGACTCTAGCCCACCTGAAGTTAACAAAGGATCCACCACCACTTATAGATGTGGGGACCTTAAAATCCGAAAAACAACAGCCACTATATAGAGCTAACATTTTGGTTAAGTGTTGCTATAAATAGTGGCTAAAAATTGCCCTTAAAAACAAAAAAATTAGACTAGCATTTTGGCTAGCCTCTCTCTAAACTATCCATTTTATTAATTTATCTGCATCAAGAATGTACATTTCTCGCCCTTCAATAGAGATACTGTTTTCTTGCTTAAACGTATTGAGCAGCGAGGTTACAGTTTGTCTTGTAGTTCCTATCATACAGGCTATCTCTTCATGTGTTAAGCGTAATGCAATCTTAGTCCCTGCTTCAGTTTCAATCCCTGCTCGCTCAGACATTTTCAATAATAACATCGCAAGTCTGCCAGGTACTTGCCAACATACCATTTCCTGAATAATAGCCTCTGCCTCTCTCATTCTTATACCTAGAGTAGTAGCAACTTTTATTGCTATGGACGGTTGTTTTTCAAGCAATTCCTCAAAGCGCGATTTACGTAGAACAACTAAAGTTGAATCACTGATCGCTCCAGCAAAACAGGTGCGTTCTCCGTGATACAAGGTTTCAGCGAGCCCCATTAGCTGACCTGGACTCCGCATGCTTCCTACTGTGACTTTCCTGCCGTCCGGGGTAATTCGATAAATCTTAACGAACCCCTTCTCAATTAAATAAATTCTATCAGCAGTATCCCCAGCGGAGAAAATAATCTGACCCTTTTGATAATGATTGAGTGTACCATATTCTCTAATGAGTTTTTTTTCGTGCTCATCAAAAGCTAAAGCGTCGTAATTAATATTTTCCATATCATTATTCCCCCATACAATAACAGTTTAACACACTTCTATTAAAAGATACTAGAAATTATATTTGAACATTACCTACTTTCTCAGGATATTGCAGATATTTCAATTCATCTTCGTTCATATCTGATCACCCTTATATCCTAGCACACAAATGATTATTATTTAGTCCGTTAGACGCTTATCTATAAAACTGCTAATAATACAAAAAGATCAGTATATATCATTTTTTTGCTCGATGCCCAGGAATAAACTTGTATTCCTAATATCCTTTTCATCACTTCAAATTGTATCCACTACCTCCAGAGAATCACTTCGTGGCGAAGTACGAGCTTATTGCCACATTGCGTCAAGTGACGCCTTCTCTTGCAGTGTGGGACCCAATATCTTTCACTTCTTTCATGAAACACAAACAGACTACCATTATGGCAGTCTGTTGCTTGTTTTACCTGGCAATGACCTACTTTCCCAGGGGCCTGCGCCCCAAGTATTATTGGCCCTGGAACGAAAGGCGGATGAGCCTTTCGCCACACTGCGTCCCCATACGCAGACTCCTGCAGCGTGACGAAAACCGGACGAGGTTTTCGCCACATTGCGACTTGTGACACATTCTCCTGCAATGTGGACCCGAACACGATAAGCGGACGAGCTTATCGCCACACTGCGTCTAGTGACGCCTTCTCCTGCAGTGTGGGACCCAATATATCATTCACTTCTTTCATGAAACACAGATAGACTGCCAATATGGCAGTCTATCGCTTGTTACTTGGCGATGACCTACTTTCCCAGGGGCCTGCGCCCCAAGTATTATTGGCCCTGGAACGAAAGGCGGATGAGCCTTTCGCCACACTGCGTCCCCATACGCAGACTCCTGCAGTGTGGATCCTTAACTTC
>NZ_NAHZ01000002.1:0-10391 GCF_002196785.1 Desulfosporosinus sp. FKA
AAGTTATTTCAACTTCTCTTGAAGAAGATGATATCTTGCTCATGATTCCATGATTCTTTTGAAACTCTTGCGAGTTTCTCTCATTGGCTGTCCTTGTTGTTTAGTTTTCAAAGACCAAGGAATTTCACTCTAACACTCTCTCTTAATGCTGTCAACAACTTTTTCTTCAAGCAACAGGTTTGAGAGGTATTTAGAAGCGCTGTTCTTGAGCGCTTTGTTATAATACCACTTCTTCCTTAACTATGTCAACACTTTTCTTTAGTCTTTTTTGCTTTTATCCAGTTTTTAAGACCCCCACCTCTATAAGTGAGGCCACTGAAAATCTAGGAAAATCTATTGCTTGGGTATCCAAAGCCACCATATGCCGTAGGTAAAATAGAAAGTCAGCACTATATATGGTACTGACCTTCTCGAAGATAAAGTTTTTCAGTGGCCTCCTATATATGGTACTGACCTTCTCGAAGATAAAGTTTTTCAGTGGCCTCCTATAAGTGGGGGTGGCCCTTCGTTAACTTCAGGTGGGGTAGAGTCCCTCATTCCACATTGCTCACGGTAAATTTAAACATATTACTTTTGAAGAAAATAACTGTTTGAGTTATTCCGGGTATTATTTAATCAATAATAAGTTCACTAGTCATCAGAGCTATGGAGAGTGTGGGCAAGCTCTGAAAGAAGTTAGATAAGACTTTTCTATCAAGTAAGTCTAGTTTTGATTAACTGTCTTGGGAAAAAATATGGCTAAACCAAAACTCAAAACAGAAAATATCAGTAGACCCCAAAAAACATTATGCAATGATAAGGCAAGCCCTGAAGTAAGTAATTTCAATTCACTTTGTGGTAAAGCTCCTCTTTTAACTGGGTCAAGCAGGATGTTGATGACATCTAATTGCAGGCCCCCACCTTTACCGCTGCTCCGTAGAAAATTGAGCAATTTCAGATTCAAGATGCCGCCTAAAAGTGCCGCCCCCATAGTGTTGCCTAATATATTCATAAACATATTCGAAGCCGTAGCTACACCGCGCATTTTCCAATCAACACTGTTTTGAATTCCTACAATAAAAACGGTTCTTGCCAAGCCCATACCTATCCCTATAATTGCCGAACCCGCTCCTGCCCATAGCCAACCTTTATCTGGTTGCAGCGTTACAAAAAACATTGAACCGATCAGAGCCCAAATTGAACCGACGATAACAATATTACGGAACCCATATTTAAACATTATTCTGCCGGAAAAAGTCGCCGCCACAACCCAGCCCATAGACATAAAAGCAAGTGCAAAACCCGCAATTAAGGGAGTTTTATTCATGACTCCTTGTATATAGGTTGGTAAAAAAGATGATAATCCGATAATGACAACACCGGTTGTTAACGTGGCTAAATTTGATACAAGAATCAGTGAATGTTTCCAAATCCACAAAGGCATAATGGGTTCAATAGCCCTCTTCTCTTGTAAAACGAATAACAAGATGCCAAAAATGGCAATTCCGCTTAATATAAGAATCGGTGTTGAGGTCATTGGCCAAACTGTTCCTGCTTGGATAAAAATAACCATTAAGGCGCTGATTGAAATAAATATCAAAGCCGATCCTAAATAATCAATTTTATGTTCTTGAGTATGTACAGTCTCTTTAAGGAAAAACCATATTCCTATCATAGAAAAAAGGCCTATCGGAATATTTATCCAAAATATCCAAGACCAACGTACATATTGCACAAAAAAAGCACCTAAAGCTGGCCCAATAATTGAGGATACCCCCCAAACACTTGAAAGATACCCTTGAATACGAGCACGTTCTGAGATATCAAAAATGTCCCCAACAATAGTCGTGGCAATTGGTTGAACAGCACCTGCCCCAAGACCCTGAATTAAACGAAAGAGAATGAGCATATTCATACTTTTGGCTAACCCACAAAGCAATGAACCCATCAAAAAAACAATTACCCCAAATGAAAAGATTGGTTTTCGACCATATAAATCAGCCAATTTCCCATAGATAGGGATTGTTACCGCTTGCGCTAAGAGAAACGCCGAAAACACCCAGCTGAACTTTGAAAACCCACCTAAATCACCTACAATACTTGGAATCGCTGTAGCTACTATCGTCGCTTCAATGGCTGCCATAAACATCGCTAACATAATACAAGCTAACGTAACTTTGCGATTTGTTTTAGCATTTTCCCTTGCGTGATTTTGTTCCGAACTATGCATTAAGAAATAACTCCTTCTGGAACCGAACCGTATGAAATTTAGTTTCAAAGACCTATAACAGTTCAATCCTTAATTAAATTCTCTATGTTTTTCCAAGACTGCCCTTATCGTAAACCATTCAATATCATCGGAAAGCAACTCTTTTATTGGACGTAATTTTTCGCGTCCAGCTTTATGGGCTGCTTCTAAAATTAAAGGTTCCTGTTCAACAGGAATAAAGTCGTCCCAAGGTACAGCATGTCCCTCCTGAGCACAACGCACAAGGTGATTTTGTACCGTTAATTCTGTTATTTTCCTAACCTTCCCGATTTCTTCAATTGAATACCCTTCTTGATATAAGATCAGCGTTTGGACGTGACTAGGAAGTTTGTCCTTTGCCATATCCGTCAGCGCTAAATTAATATTCGTTGCCTTACTGGATTGTTTTGTCGTTGAATCCATGCTGCTTTCTGCGGGCAAGGAAAATGAGCCGCTCCTTTTGAATTTTGCAGTTCCCATAAAATCAGCAATTGCATTCAAGAATTCATCTCCATACTTTTCTAATTTTCGTTCTCCGACACCACTAATCCGAATCATCTCCCTAGAATTTGACGGGCAAACCTGGGACATTTCCCGTAAGGTGCTATCAGCGAAAATCATATAGGGAGGCAAGTTCTCCTGTGCTGCTAATTCTTTTCGCAGTGCCCGGAGCCGATCGAAGAGACTGACCTCTTCCACAACATCGCGTGAAGGTTGTGGAGACACTTTTTTCATAACTTTCGTCTCACTTTTGATAACAGAAACAGCGGAAGGCATAAGCTTCAATACTGGATACTCTCCGGTTGATAATTGCAAATAACTCTCAGCGACTAAATAATTAATGAGATCCTTTATTTCCTGAAGTGACATATCCTTTAAAAGTCCATGCGTAGAAAGCTTATCAAAATTTAGTTCGATTATCTTCGCTTTACGTGATCCCTTTAGTACTTCAGCAACCATGCCAATCCCAAAGCGTTCTCTCATCCGATAAATGCAAGAAAATATTTTCTGAGCATCTAATGTAATATCAACTATCTCACGTGTATCATTACAATTACTACAGTTTTCACAATGATTCGGAACCTCTTCTTCCCCAAAATACTCTAAAATAGTTTTCCTTAAACAACGAGGGGTATGACAATAATCCACCATTCCTTGAAGCTTTTTATGCTCATTTAATTTCCGCTCCGGATTTAATACACTTTGTTCGATGAGAAATCTTTGCAGAACAACATCTTGAGGTGAAAAAAGTAAAATACACTCCCCCGGTTCTCCATCACGTCCCGCACGTCCAGCCTCTTGATAATAGGCCTCCATATTCTTCGGCATATTGTAATGGATTACATATCGAACATTAGATTTATCAATACCCATTCCAAAAGCGTTAGTAGCCACCATAATCAGAGTTTCATCAAAAAGAAAATCCTCTTGGCTCTTTTTACGCTCGTCGTCACTCATCCCGGCATGATATTTTCCGACCATTAACCTATGTTTCGTTAAAAAAACCTGGAGATGATCCACTTCTTTTCGAGTCCCGGCATAAATGATTCCTGATTGATCCCTATGTGCCTGTACATAGTCTAAAATAAATGCCTTTTTGTTCTCTCCTCGAAGAGTTGTAAAGGACAAATTAGGCCGATCAAAGCCCGTCACATAAACATTAGGGTTATCAAGCTGGAGCAAACGAACAATATCTCTCTGAACCTCCTCGGTTGCAGTTGCCGTAAAGGCACCAATCAGCGGCTTTTGGGGCAGAGAGTTTACAAAAGATCCCAATTGAATGTAGCTTGGCCGGAAATCATGTCCCCATTGTGAAACACAATGGGCCTCATCAATTGCCAAAAAAGAAACATTCAGAGATTTTAAGAGCATACGGAAGTTCTCCGATTCTAATCGTTCCGGAGCGATATAGAGAAGCTTATAGTCTCCGCGAAGGACTCGCTCAATTCGGGCCCTTACTTCTCCGAGGGATAAGGAACTATTTATAAAGGTCGCTGAAACTCCAAATTGCTGGAGAGCATCAACCTGGTCCTTCATTAAAGAAATTAACGGTGAGATAACTAATGTAGTTCCCTGAAAAATTAAAGCAGGAACTTGATAGGCTAAGGATTTACCGGCCCCTGTGGGCATTATTGCCAGCGTATCCCTGCCCTTAAGCAAACTCTCTATTACTTTTTGCTGACCATCCCGAAATTGAGTATAGCCAAAATACTTCTGCAATACTCTAAGCGCCGTTTCTATGAGCACTTTGAACAACTCCTTAAAAGGATAACTCTTCTATCTATTATAGCAAAAAAATAAGATTGAGGCCTTATTCCCGAAACCTTAAAGAACATTCTGTACTTAAATTCTGTACTAAAGATGACCAATAATTATGCCACGACCTTCATATACTCATAATTTGTAATCTAAGACATTGGGGTAAATGTCCCCCAACAGCAAGAAACCTCCAACATTTCTTTAGCGTTGGAGGAGATAACCAATGAACTTAGTATGTTCATTTAAAAATATGATAACAAATTCTAGGACAAACATTAAGGCTCAAAAGATCTGATAGCTTGTTTACTCAGATTTTGCTGTTTCTCACTAACACTATATAATTCCTCAGCTTTTCCCAATTCAGTCAATTGTCCCCAATACCTCTTCGGCATTAGTGTCATACGGCATTTCGGATTATATCGCTCTTCAATAGCTATCGTTTGATAAAATTGCTTCCAAAGACGGCGATATTCAACTTCCGATTTATCAGCTTCAGGTAACGTTAATTCATCGATATCAATCAGCTTCGCTTCCTGCCCCTGATATACTAAAGCCATCTTATGTGTTTTATCATAAATCATAAAGGACTCATTGCGAAACCTATCACAGAAATGATCCGCAATAAGAGGCAATACGAAATTTTTAGGTTCAATTACCGCCACCATTACCTTATCATAAACAGAAAATCGTACAAACCCCTTGAACTTATGGCTTTCGGACGTCAAATGATGTACGGCTTTTTGCAAAGTGCTGACAGTATCATCTGTAAGCATCGACATAACCTTGCTCCCGTGCTTATAACCTAAGCGTAAAAAATAATAGATTAATAGTTCCTTCTGGGGGGCATTTGTCCAAAAACCCAGCGTAACTAATTCCTGCGCTTGAACTGAGATTTTTGCTGCGATTGACTTATAGACCCGATCTGACTTGGTAATGT
This sequence comes from Desulfosporosinus sp. FKA, assembly GCF_002196785.1. Lineage (NCBI taxonomy): Bacteria > Bacillati > Bacillota > Clostridia > Eubacteriales > Desulfitobacteriaceae > Desulfosporosinus > Desulfosporosinus sp. FKA. The sequence continues at coordinate 5,424 of NZ_NAHZ01000002.1, forward strand.
CCGTTTCAATCCATTTCGCTGTATCAAAAAGGCTTTGCTGATGACTAGGAGTTCTGATAGCACTTGGAACCTCCTTGAGAGCAAAGCTTTCAAAAACACAGCACATTAACCCTTCGAAACTCCCATCATATTCATAAACTATCTCTGCTCTGTCAAACACTGACTCACTTCCTCGCTCGTCATAGGATGGTCGGAAAAAAGAGAGAGCTGCTCCGCAAAACCGGTTAATAATTTATGCTGATCGGACATCAGCGTTTTCAAAGTAATGTCTGATGGTATTTTTAGCTGATTCATGACTTTTCCCTTACAAGTAATAAAATATTGTGCTCGTTTTAGCACAACACCCATCTTTTTGAGCCCAGCAAAATCAATTAGACTACTTTTCCTTGCCGTTAGAATACGCATGGCGCTGGTTACCCCTATCCCCGGAACACGCAAAAGCATCTCATAAGGTGCTTTATTTATTTCAATGGGGAATTGTTCCAGATGGTTAATTGCCCAATTACACTTAGGGTCAACTTGCAAATTGAAATTTGGGGTTTGCTCATCAAGCAATTCATTGGCTTTAAAACCATAAAATCTCAACAGCCAATCAGCCTGGTAAAGGCGATGTTCACGTAGAAGAGGAGGTTTTGTGTCTACAGATGGTAACAGAGTATGTTCCGCTACCGGTATATACGCAGAATAAAAAACCCTTTTCAGACGATATTTTTGATAGAGTCCTTCGCTTAAGGTTAGGATTTTTTGATCCGTATCAGGCGTCGCACCAACAATCAGCTGTGTGCTCTGCCCTGCGGGTACAAACTTTGAAGCATGTCGAAATTTTACAAGATCTGAGCTATTCTCCTGGATCTTATGACTAATAAAGCCCATAGGCCGTAATATAGAATCTTTTGTCTTATTCGGGGCTAAAAGCTTCAAACTTTCTTGGGAGGGCAATTCGATATTAACGCTCATGCGATCAGCTAAAAGCCCTAAGCGAGTGACTAACTCACTATCCGCTCCAGGAATAGCTTTAACATGGATATATCCATTAAAATGATAAACTTCACGCAGCAGCATTAATGCCTTGATCATTTGCTCCATAGTATAATTTGGGCTTTTAATTACTCCGGAGCTAAGAAACAATCCCTCAATATAGTTCCTTCGATAAAAATTGACCGTTAGTTCTGCCAGCTCACTAGGAGTAAATGCCGTTCTTTTTGTATCATTTGAGGTGCGATTTATACAATATTTGCAATCATAAATACAGATATTCGTCATCAAAACTTTTAGTAACGAAATACAACGCCCATCAGCCGCAAAGCTATGACAAATACCTGCTTTTGCAGCACTTCCTATGCTCCCTTGTTTCCCTCGTCTATCTACACCACTGGAGGTACAAGCTACATCATATTTGGCTGAGTCTGATAAAATCATCAATTTGTCATAAATATCGATGCCAATCCCCTCCATATTTTAGTTTATCTTATACCTTGTCAACACTATAATACAAAACATATGTTCTTGTCAAAGAAAAAAAAGCAAACACACGTAAGAGGTTTGTGTTAAGATATGTCAATATTTTTTCATTTAAAACTTAAAAATTTATGCTTTCAGGAATATCCATCGCTATATCCTCCCATGAGTATTTTTACTTATAGACAAATGGAATTATTTATATGCTATATATGTATTTAACACATAGAACTCGTCGCTATATACTTGTTACATAAATTTACTCAACCACAAGCAAATGAAAAAAGAGGTTGTTAGCGATGAAAAAAGTACTTCAAATAACAAGGATGTTCAAACCAAGGCGGATTTTTCTAGCATTAATTCAAATAGGTATTCTCTATATCTTTTCGTTTGTTGGAAGTTTCTTAGGTAAACTATTGCACCTAAACTTCCCCGGAAGTCTAATCGGTATGGGCATATTATTTATCCTTTTGCGCCTCGAGATCTTTCCGTATAACTGGGTTGTTATCGGTGGTAACTGGCTGCTTGCTGAATTGCTTTTGTTCTTTATTCCATCAGTCGTAGCAATAATGCAATACATACAGTTTCTCCACCAGGACGGCCTTGATCTATTCATCATCATCTTAATTAGCACAGTCGCTGTCATGGTTAGCAGTGGCCTTACCGCAGAAATGATAACTAGAAAAGGAGGAAAGGCATTATGAGTGAATTTGTTGGCTTCATAAGTGTAGTTCTCACCATTATCTTCTATTATAGTTCAAAGGCTTTATATGGCCGTATTCGCTTTGTGCTATTCTCACCCTTATTAATAGCGCCTGCGGCATTAGTAATTGGTTTACTAACACTTCATATTTCCTATTCAAGCTATATTATTGGCGGAAAATGGCTGAGTGTACTTCTACAACCTGCAATAGTAGCCTTTGCTTTACCATTATATAAACACTATGAATTATTAAAAAAGTATTTCCCAGAAATCATTCTCAGTGTCTTAGTGGGTACTCTCTCTGCATTTTTGTCTTCTGCCCTGCTGGGGCTGGGTGCTAATTTTGAACCTCAGATTATACTTAGCTTAGCACCACGTTCGGTTACAACTCCAATTGCTATTGATGTTTCCAATAACTTAGGTGGTATCCCTTCCCTTACAGCAGTCTTTGTTATCTTTACAGGCTTAATGGGGCTTGTTATCGGCCCACTGGTAATCCGTTTTCTCCACCTTCGTTCACCAATAGCTAAGGGGGTCTTATTGGGAACAGGAGCACACGGCTGCGGAACATCCGCTGCTTTATCATTAGGTTCTCTCGAGGGTACGATTGCAAGTCTCGCCATGATCTTTGCTGGATTAGCAACCATCATTCTTGCTCCGGTCATTTTTCCGTTACTTCTAAAGTTATAATGAGTTTTAACTTTGTAAGATAGACAAAGAAGATTATTTGTCCAATCCCTTAATCGTGGTCCCAAACGTTATTTACATCAGCGAAAGAGCGTCATTGAATTGACTTAGCCATAATTTCTTTTATGCGAAACCTAATAGCTGGTATAGTTTTAGTTTTTCTAAAACAAGTTGCCTTTGATAAATAGTCTTTAATTTCATGAGAAAGGGTAGTACGCCACGGGATCCTGTAGCGTACTACTCTTTCTCTTGTACGTCATATAATTCGCCTTGAATGATTGTTAATCGAATTGTCCTTAAACCATAGGCTAGCTTATCTCATAACCTGTAAACAACTGTTGCGGTGAATTGCTGTCTGCTTCACAACACTCAACCACAGAACAGCCGTGTAAAATAAAATACGACCTTAAGTTAAGGCGTTTTTGGCGCATGATTGCTCTTAAGCAAAGTCATGTAATTTTACGGTTAAAGAATAATCCAATTGGAATTTAACTGCGAGGCTACATTAGTAGAATGCGACATAACATATTAATTAAACCTTCAATTGATTAAATAACTAATTACCGACTTATTCATTAATCTTAACCGTCCAGGGAATTCATCATGTCTCTCTGATAAAAGTGCAAAGTACCCTTCTTCCTCAAAGTTTTCTTGAATCCTAGCATTATTAAAACCCAACTCTAGTATTAATTCATTATAAAAACCTTTATGATTAACTACATCCTCTGCTCCCAGATGAAAAATCCCCTTTAACTTATTCTCAATAATGTAATATAATTGCTTTGCTATCAAAAAATCTGTATTTGCATTATATAATAATTTTGGATATACAACGATTTCTTCGTTATTGATCAGCGAATTTAATAGATATTTCATTCTCGGAGAGTCTTTTCCCCAAACTTGAGGAAGCCTTAATATACATACATTATCATGTAAAATTTCTATCATTCTGTTTTCACATGCTATTTTATATTGCCCATAGCCAGTACAAGAATCAGGTAAATCATGTTCATAATGATATTTACTTAAATCATTATCAAAGACGTTTAGAGTAGAGAAAAAGTATAATCTACCCTCGGTTTCCTTTAAATGTTCAGCAATTTTTGTATGTAAAATCAACTGTTTATTATAATCTCCGCTTAAACATGATATGACACTTTGAGGCTTTAAAGTATTTAGTATACTACTAATATTAGCCGAATCCTCAATGTTCAGTTTAAAAATTCTGTCTTGATTAAAAGGTAATGGACTTTTAAAGTAGGTTGCATAAATCTGAAATTCCTGATATTTGTCCAGTTCTCTAATTATTGCTTTCCCTACAAGTCCACTTCCACCCAAGATCAAAACATTGTGCATAAAAATTATTCCTCCGATAGATTATTTCGTAGTTTTCTACGAATCCTCACAGTTTAAGAAATAAAGTCTTCCAATACCAATCGGAATTATTCATTTATACCTTTTGAGTCAATGGTAATGGGAATATCCCCAAAGGTTTACTCCATTGATTTTAATCCCCTAGGTCTTTAATCAACTATAATAAGTCAACGAAAGCTCATTTGTTTTCAGTATTTACCTATTTCCTTTGATTTTTCTCATTATTTTACCATATTCTTTCTAAAGTCGAGAAATTCCTTGTATTTGTTAACTCTGTGTTCAATATTTGTCAGAAAATCTATCTATAGCTTTGATTATGAAAATTGTTCACTTTCTTTGCTACTGCTACTGTATGTGATCGAACGGGTGGAACCCCGGTAGTTTATACTTTCATTTCTTTCATTAAACGCAAACAGACTGCCATATGGCAGTCTGTTGCTTGTTTTACCTGGAAATGACCTACTTTCCCAGGGGCCTGCGCCCCAAGTATCCTTGGCCCTGGAGGTCTTAACTTCCGAGTTCGTGTATACGAAAAGCGGACGAGCTTTTCGCCACGCTGCGTCCCGATACGCATTCTCCTGCAGCGTGGATCGAACGGGTGGAGCCCCGGTAGTTTATACTTTCATTTCTTTCATGAACCACAAACAGACTGCCATTATGGCAGTCTGTTGCTTGTTTTACCTGGCGATGACCTACTTTCCCAGGGGCCTGCGCCCCAAGTATTATTGGCCCTGGAGGTCTTAACT
>NZ_NAHZ01000020.1:0-5175 GCF_002196785.1 Desulfosporosinus sp. FKA
GCATTGATGCTTTATCAACTAAGGTTACTTTAAGTCCGTGTTTTTTGCCCCAGTAAGCTGCTTCTACAGCTGCACCGCAAGCTCCCATTCCGCCTCCGATGATGAGAAGGTCGGTTGTTACTTCTACCGTTTCAAAGTTCATTGGCATTGATTTTAACCTCCCTATTTATTCTTATCTCCAGTATTCAATAGTTTATTTTTTATAGGTCCAAACAGCTGGTAATTTTAAGGATGACGGTTCACTAAACAGATTTAAACTGTTGATATCGGTGTTTTCTTCAACGAAACCACCATCAGGAACAGCGGAGCCTTCTTCAGTTGTACGGATGGGGAATTTAAAGCGCTTAGTCATGCCATTGCGGAATTTAACAGTCCACATGATGCTGTCCGAACCACGGAGAGGTACACAAGAAGCGCCGAGGGGAACGAAATCTGCATAACCACGAAGGTCCATAGCTTGCTGCGGGCAAGCTTTAACACAGCATAAGCACTCCCAGCATTGACTAGGATCTAGATTTACAGCTTTCATTCTTTCCTTGTCTAAAAACATCAGGTCATTTGGGCATGCATACATGCAAGCTGTTTTATCTTGCCCTTTGCATCCGTCACACTTTTCTGCAATTACAAAACTTGGCATTTGTTAAACCTCCCTTAATAATACGTAAATATGATTTAGTTTAAAGATAAATTGGTTTAATATTTTTCAAAAACATAATCATTAATGCTAAAAATATGAGTGGCAAAGCACTATTTTGAATATTGGAATTATTTATTAGAAATTTTTTACTATTTTAAGATTATTTACAATCGCATCCCTCCCTAGAATCCCCATTAACTCCAGTTAATTTAAGAGAAAACTTAGATTGAAGTATTTAATCAATTATTGAATCGATTTTGAATTCAATAATTGAATTCAATTTTTGAATTCGATTTTATGAACAAGACATATTCATCAATTATTTATATTTGGTGAATATTTTATCTGTACAGATTAAAATAAATGTTCTGAATTCTAAATTTAAATGACCATTTCTAAAATTTCTGAAATATCTAAGGCTGTTAATTCTTCTCCGACTTCACGCATAGCAATTCCATCAACAATCATGGTTAAACAGAATGGGCAAGCAGTACCTACATAATCAGTTTTAACAGCGATTGCTTCATCGGTACGCATGACATTAATGCGTTCTCCTTCGTGTTCCTCAAGCCACATACGTCCGCCGCCAGCACCGCAGCAAAAACTCTTTTCACCGGTATGAGCCATTTCCCTGATTTCCAGGCCCACCATTTTGAGCAACTCTCGCGGTTGGTTATAGATCTGATTGTAACGTCCCAAATAGCAAGAATCATGATAGGTAACAGATTTCCCAGCAATATTTTTAAATTTAAGTTTTCCGGCTTTAACAAGCTCCAGTAAAAAGACCGAATGATGAATGACTTCGTAGTCTCCGCCTAATTGTGGATACTCGTTCTTTAGAATATTAAAGCAATGCGGGCATTGAGTTATAATTTTCTTGATTCCATAGCCCTTCATAACCTCAATGTTTTCCGAAGCTAAAGAATAAAACAAATATTCATTTCCAAGTTTACGAGCTGAGTCACCACAACACTTTTCATCGTTGCCTAAAATTGCGAAATGAACACCAGCAGCTTGGAGTAACTTCACGAGTGCTGCAGAAACTTTTTGATTACGTGCGTCAAATGCTCCTGAACATCCGGGCCAATATAAATATTCAGCACTAGGATCTTCTTCGAAGGTCTTCACTCCTAATCCTTTGATGAAATCAGCACGGGTCGTCCAGCCAATCCCCCATGGGTTGCCATTGTTCTCCATATTTCTGAAGGCTAACTGTGCTTCAGCCGGGAATCGAGTTTCCATAAGAACTAAATTTCGCCGCATGTCTATAGTTTTGTCAACATGTTCAACGAAAACAGGGCATTGTTGTTCACAAGAACGACACGTTGTACAGGACCACAAGTCTTCTTCAGGAATAACTTCACCAATGAGAGCTGGTACAGGAAGTTCGACAGGTTCTTCAGCTGCAGCACTTTCCAAATCGGCACTTTGCTTTGACAGAGCCAATTTTTGAGACGCCTTAAGAGCTTCACCTGTTTCTTCCATTAGAATACGCATATCTTGAATTATCCTTTTGGGACTCAAATGTTTCCCGCTTAAATAAGCAGGACAATTATCCTGACAACGTCCGCAACGCAAGCAAGCATCAGTATTAAACAGAGCTTTCCAGCTAAACTCACGCAGTTGACTTTTTCCAAATGTTTCAAGATTTTCATCTTCAAAATCGATAAGTTCAGGAATCCCTATTGGTCCCCGATAACGGAAAAACATATTCAAAGGACCAAGTATTACATGGAACAATTTTGAATATGGGAAATATCCGATAAATGTCATGGCTAAAAGAAGATGAAACCACCACAGGAATCTGTGCAGCGAGAGTAATTGTGCTTCGTTGAGAGATGCTTTAAGAGGAATAGATATCCACTGTCCTATAAATCCCCATCCGGCCCAAGGATCAGGTGTTGCAGCGATACGGACTCCTTCAATTACAAAGCCCGTTAAAAGAATTGCAAATATTAAAGCTAGAGTAATTGCATCATCAGTTTTATTATCTAGGCGATCAGGTCTTTGTATATACCGGCGAAAGGCTGCTGTTATGATTCCCAGGATTGCTAACAAACCAAAAAGGTTAGCTGTCAATTTAATGAACAAATATAGCCATCCATGGAAGATATGTAAGCCAAAGTCTGCTTGAAGTGTAATCATAGCAGTAGCAAACGCTAAAAATACAAATCCCCAAAAAATGCAAAAGTGCATAATACCCGGATAAGAATCTTTAAGGATTCGTTTATGACCGAATCCATATACAAGAATATCTTTTATGCCTTGCCATACGTCTTTCCAGCGATTCTCAGGTTTTCCCAATTTCCAAAGTGACAAACGTTTGTACACTCCGTAACCGAAGAAAATCAGTGCAATGATGAAGAATAAATAAAGCCAATGCTCTCCTTCAATGTTCCAATACACTTGACGTGTGGCCATTCTCATCTCTCCTTATTCATTTAGCGAAGCACCTCTATGGAGGCGCTCCGCTAAATTATATTTATTCAGTTATCAAATATCAACATTAAATCCTAGAACAATCATTAAAGCATTAACATATTGTTAAGCACTAACAATCTTTTTAAATTCTTCGGTCAGAACTGGAACTACTTCGAAGAGATCTCCAACAATTCCATAGTCTGCGACGTTGAAAATATTAGCTTCAGGATCTTTATTGATTGCAACAATAAATTTAGAAGAACCCATTCCTGCAAGGTGCTGGATAGCTCCAGAAATCCCACAGGCGATATAGAGGGTAGGAGCAACAGTTTTACCTGTTTGTCCAACTTGGAACTTTTGCTCTCTCCAACCTGCATCAACAGCGGCGCGTGATGCACCAACTGCTGCGCCAATAACATCAGCCAGGTTTTCTAAGATAACATAGTTTTCAGGGCCTTTCATGCCGCGTCCACCAGAAACAATGATATTAGCTTCAGTTAATTCAGGACGTTTGGAAGCCGCAATAGCAACTTCTTTAAGGATTGCGCGTAAATCCGCAGCATCAATTTCCGCACTTTCTTTAACAACGTCTGCCTTGCGGGAATCATCTGCAACAGGCAGGTTAAACGTATTGGGACGAATTGTAGCCAGGATAGGACGAACGCTGGAAGCAAGATATTCAAAGGCTTTACCAGCATAAATAGGACGTTTGAAAGTCATGAAGCTGCTGGCATCAAGTTCAATACCCGTGCAGTCAGAAGCAAGACCAACGCCTAAACGTTGAGCTAAACGAGGAGCGAGGTCCTTTCCAACAGCTGTATTACCCATAAGGACAGCTTGTGGTTCCTCTTTGCGAATCAATTGGTTCAATGCCGAAGTATAGGCACCTGTTGTATACTCTGCCAATTTCTCATTTTCAACAAGAATAACTTTGTCTGCTCCATTAGCAGCAAGAGTTTGTGCAAGTCCTTCTATTCCTTGACCAAGTACAACAGCGACTAAGGGTTCGCCAGTCTCATCGGCCATTTTCCGTCCTTGTCCAAGAAGTTCTAATGAAACTTTACGAATTTGTTGTTCGCGTTGTTCAACAACAACCCATATTCCTTTTGCCATGTTTATTCCTCCTTCTACAGAACTTTAGCTTCTTCATGCAATAGTCGTGCTAATTCTTTGGCGGCTTGAGGTGCATCTCCAGGGATCTTTTGTCCTGCTTGGCGAGCAGTAGGCAAGGTGTATTTCTGAACACTCATTTTAGATGCTAAGTCGCCGGCAGCTAACCCGAGGTCAGCAACAGCCATTGATTTTAATGGTTTCTTTTTAGCCTTCATGATTCCTGCTACGGATGGATAACGGGGTTCATTGAGGCCTTTTTGGGCTGTGAATACAGCAGGTAATGCAACTTCAATGTTTTCTGTTCCGCCGTCAATTTCACGGGTTGCAGTAACTTGAGTTCCAGCAACTTCAAGCTTAAGAACGCTGGTTACCGAAGGAATATTTAAGGCTTCTGCTAAACGTACGCTAATTTGACTTGCTCCGTCATCAATGGCAATCCGGCCGGATAAGATGATATCATAAGGGAGTTGTGCTACTGCTTTAGCAAGAATTTCTGCATTAGCCCATTCATCCGTGCCCTCTAAAATAGGATCATTCACGACGACACCTTTATCAGCCCCCATTGCCAAAGCTGTACGAACAGCCTCTTGAGCACGCGGACCTCCCATAGTAACGATCGTAACATCGCCACCAAATTTCTCCTTCAGACGAATTCCCTCTTCAATAGCGTACTCATCGTAAGGATTAATAATTAGGTTGACCCCGTTGGGATCGATTTTGCCATTACCATCAAGAACAATTTTAGCCTCGGTATCAAATGTTTGTTTGATGCAAACGATGATGTTCATGCTTTCTCCTCCTAACTTTTCCTATTTTGTCAACGGCTTATTGGGTATAATTGTATATATTGGACACCTCCCCTATATGGGGAAATGGCATCACCTACGAGATATTAAGGCTTGCTAGCTGAACAAAGGAGTTCGGACATTTCCATAACTTCCAAAACATCATTCTTTTCCAGTCCGGCGCAGGCATCGTCAAGCATCAGGATGCAATAGGGACAC
>NZ_NAHZ01000021.1:0-15535 GCF_002196785.1 Desulfosporosinus sp. FKA
CCTCTCTTCCAATCTGATTTTAGCAGGAAGCAAGAGAGAGAAAAAGTCCGAATTTGATACACTTCTGAAATCTGTAATATTACCAGTGAGATCAATGATTTAATTGTGGTAGAGGCTAAACTGCTGGAGCTTATCCGCACTCTCCACAACCTCGACGACGATGATCTTGTTGACCATTGGCTAATTTTGGAGTATTCTTGGGAATCATTACATCGACCCAAAATTCATGGAGTAACTAACCGACAAGTGTCCGGATACTGCCGGAACGCCGTCCGGATAATTCCGGTTTGGTGTCCGGATGTTTCCGGAATCACTGTCCGGATACGCCGGAATACGCATCCAACCACCTATCAATTGTTAACCATTTATCTATACTACGAGATTTCAATAGATAAGAATAACCAGCGAGTCAACCTATAAACGTGCAGCTTCCTTATAAATTATTGGCCTATATCAAGGCGTCTCGGAGGTTTCCTGTCAGACTAGGCCGACTATTATTAGCCAATAATCAGAGTCTTTCCCCTTTTGCGCCTCTTAGGCTTTGTGGGATTATTTCTAGATGCAATTAAAGCATTTACCTTTATTTTAGTTCTTGATTCGATAATAGAGTATTCTGTTACTTAGAACTATGACCATGATCTAACTTACTTTTCGATTACATAAGTTGGGTCAATCGATTTTAAATAAGTATCAATTTTTTTGCAATCTAACGTGCTTTTTAGAATAGTATAGTAATTTTTGTTTATGATCATCGGATCGACAAAAGTTATATCCATTACTTCTTTATTATTGATATAAAATACAGCTTCATGGATCCACCCCGTGGAAGGCTCTGGGTTCTTCGCTTTCTCGATTATATATCCATCTAAATAGTTCATAAACGTTTTAATATCTTGTTTATCTTCAATTGTCAGAGGTTTATTTAATCCACCTCTTCCATCATAGAAAACAATTTTTGTTATATCTTGGGGATCTACATTGGTTACATCTCGAATAGTTTTTTCTTCATAGTTAGTACCGGATGAAGCAAGAATTGCCTCTTCTTTAACCAGCCCCCCAAGTACAACTATGTTATATTTTGTAATTTCATGACCATCTAAATAATTTTTTTGTAATGTTGAATTATCACTAACCAAAAGCAACGGGTTACAATTTATACCCGCTAAACCACAACCTGATAGCCCATCGTCAAAATAGTCGCCTGAAGTTAAATAAATAGTATTTAGATCCATTTCACTCTTGAACTTATCAAGAACAGCCAGATTCCTCTGGTATTTATCCTGTCCATTTATTTCTTCAACATTAGGAAGTTCATTTGCTAAACTTTTATCTAATGAAGAACCTACGCCAATAAGATAGGTTTTAGATATATTGTGAGTTTTTACATAGTCTCTTACTACATCGGGCAGTATGTTGTGCGGGATCAATATAATTGGCATGTTTCTTTTAGCTGCTATAGGTGATATCGACATTGCATCCGCAAAATCTTCACCTGTTACTATGGCGACTTCATTGACATTATCGAGATGATTGGCAACAACTATACTGGTGTCATATTTGTCTTGTCCGTATAATCTTGTCGTGTTTATACCTAATGAGGTCAATTGATTTTCCACAGAGGATGAAATAATACCCGTACCTCCAATGATAATAATATGAGTAATTTTCAATTGTTGTATTACATTTAAAGTATCTTTTGGGATAGAATTACCCTCAGTCAAGAGTATTGGTGCATTATATTTTTTGGCTAAAGGTGCTGCAATTATAGCATCTGAAAAACTTTTACCATAAGCCAAAATAGCGTAGTTCGACTGCTTCCAACCATTTTCCGCAACCATAGCAGAAGTAGCGTACCTATCTACACCTGATAATTTTTTCGTAGTTGCGTTAGCATTATTCGGAAAGTAAAACATTATGATCCCGGCTAAGATAATTAATAACGTAAATTTAGTTTTCATTTCATTTCTCCCTTTCAACTTATTAGCAAATTTGGATTTCCCTCAGTTCAAGGACTTCTAACTTTAATGCAGATATTTCACAGATTGCGGGTAGAACAAGTGAGAATTTACCTAAGAGTTCACTTGCACTTCTTAATTTTTTGAAGTTAATTGATAAGCTTTCGTCTTTAACTACTGATATTTTCTTAAATGAAGTATGTATCCACGTGATCTTATAGTCATTAGACAATGGGGGTTTTGGGGATCCATCTTCAAGATACTTTCGTAAATAATTTATATAAACATAAAGGCTATTAAGACTTATATAGTCCGATCCCCAAACAAAACGAATTAAATCCTTACTGTATACGATTTTTTCTATGTTTATGGCTAAATAATATAGTATTCTGAACTGAATACGCGAAAGTTGTATTGGAACGTTATCTTTTATAATTTGTTCCATGTCAGTATCTAGGATAATGCTTGCTCCCAAAGAAATAGAAAAACTATTTTGCATATAACTCTTATTCTCCTTCGCAATTGAGATATAACAAGCTCGTGCTTTCTAGCTATTATTAGAGATTTTGGTAACCTCCTTTTTCATTATTTTATCCCTTCTCTTTATTAGAGGTTTCTTCTGCCAAAAAGGTTACAAGTATTTTAAGACCTTAGCATATTTTTAGAGTTAATAATGTATTCTCCTTGTATTTTATTAGGCGTATATAAACAAAAATGGCCCCCTTATCATCAGGGAGGCTCACTTTTTAAAATAGCTAACGACTTGATAATAAAAAAATATTGCAAATGGTTCGTAAAAGTTGTAACCTTTTCTGCTACCAAACACTCTATAATGTAAATACTGAAAGGGGTCATGAATGATGAGAAAACTAATACCTGTACTTCTAGTTATCTTTATGTTAATGTCGGTCCAATCAGCTTTTGGAGAAACGTTATCTGAACAAAATAGTATGGCGGTTGCTGTGCCCAATGTTTATCAAAATATTTCAGATGGACAATGCACAATCGTAAATAATGGTGGAGGAGTCATCAATATATCTGGCTGGACTTCGACTTACACTGCTGTTACGCAAGTTGGGGTACAACTCAATATTCAATATTTATCGGGTGGTCAATGGTATACATTAAATAGCTATAGCTATTATAGCCCTAATTCAGCCTACGTCTATGGAGGAAAGTCATTGTCGGTATCTAAAGGATATTATTATAGAGTTTTAGCAAATCATACGGCAATAAAAGGCTCCTTAAGTGAACGTGGTCAATCACACTCTGAAGCAATCTATGTGCAATGATAATCACAAGTCATAGAGAATAGGAAACACCACGGACCCATATAGGATTCGTGGTGTTATTTTATGGAATTTGCGATCTTGGTGATCTCTTCCTCCGTTATAATACCGTGTATCTGTAAAACAAGGCCGCGCTCTTGCCAATCTAAAAGATTCACGCCATTTTTACTCATAAATAAAATTGCCGGACTTCCGTTAATTGCAATATCCTTAACTTTGGTATCATCAGTATCATATAATGAACCACGGGAAGTACTGTTGGCGCAATTTTGCTGGTTAAATATAACGACCTCATCATTCACGTTGTACTCAATAGAAACCTGATAAACATCCCCCCCCAAAGAGGTGAGCAATATTCGTTGAGTTTTCGTTTCTGGAGGAAGATAGCTTGGAGTAGCCAACTTAAAAGGTATTGATGCTTGAGCTTGTTCGAGAGTAACTTCTTTTTCTGTATTTTCGCTTAGGTCTTGTAACTTTGGCTTGCCGAGATCCGTTGGTTGGCTGTACGTTTCAGTTTTGTCTTGAGTGGTCTTGCCAACGATATAATTGAAGAATTCGGCAATCTTTCCCCCAAGGGCATTTGCATTGCTAGGGTATAGAAAGTTCAATGAAACAACAGATATAACAATCGCTGCAGCTGTAATAAGAACTCTTTTTCGAGTCTGATGATTCTTGTACTGTTTAGGAATCTCGTCATTGTCTATAATGCGTTGTTTAATCTTCTGCCATTGACAATCGACGTCTGGAACTTCAATGCTGGAAGTCAACTCTTTGGACATTTGGTCTGTTATTAATTGGTCAATCTCTTTTTCTGATAAGGCCATTGAGTTTCAACCTCCTATAGATTTAATATCGTTATCCATTAGTTCGCGAAATTTCTCCTTCGCCCTATGTAATCGCACTTTTACGTTTGATATATTAATGCCTAATAGAGTTGCAATTTGTTTTAGGGGTAAATCTGCATAATATTTCAGCACTAAAATTTCGGCATCCTGTTGTTTGAGTTTATTTAGGACGTTGTTTATGTCCTCTTTTAATTCTATATTGTCTATCTTATCTGGAAATCCTTTTGTATCTAGAATTGAGGTAATTGTACTTTTATTTCTATCCTTGATCATTCGTTTTGCTTCATTGAGTCCAATTGAAATAACCCATGATGTAAATTTTTCTTTTGAGCTTAGTTGATCTAGTTTACAATAAGCTAATGCAAATGCTTGTTGAACTGAATCTTCAGTTACTAACTTATTGTTGGTATAAAAATAAATGGCTCGGTAAACCTTCTCATAGTTTTGCTTAACAAGTATTTCGAATATATCGAGGTTAATACCATTATCTTTCAATTTTCCACCCCCTTTAAGTTATTCTCTGATCATTAGACAAACCCTTCAAATCTCTCCAAAGATATTAACTAATTATTAAATAATGAAATAGGAATAAGAATAAACAGACAGAAAGTACAATAAACATTCATTTATTGTACTTTCTGTTTTACTAAAGACTTTATATTTTGTTTTTGCCTTCTTTGCCCAAAGATAAGTTATTCAGATAATAAATAACATAGATATTTCAAAAATATTAGCTACTAGTTATGCTAATTATTGTTTTTTATTTAAGACTTAGTAGATATATGAAATATACAAAAAGTAAATTTTCATTATGCATATGAACTAAGTTAAAAGTCCTCAAAACATTTTAGTTTACCTTAAAGTAATTTAAGAATTTCGACATTTTTCTCCAAAGGACTTTGAAAGAATAAAAGAGAATACTGAAATCAATCAATGGCCATTGATTACTTGGTCAGGTACTATGAGGAAAATTTCAAGGGAGTGAAAACCATGAAAAGATCAAAACTATTTTCAAAAATCCTGGTACCATTCTTAGCTCTATCTGTTATCATGACTTCAAATCTCGTTCCTGTACAAGCCGCAACTCAACCTTCAATTGATACTTCGTTAAAAGCAATTGCCGAAAATGCTCCTCAGAGTGTTCTGGGAAGCGATAAAACGGAATGGTCAAGTGTTAGTATTGTCAACAATTTACCTTTATATGATTTTGACAACAAGTTAATCGCGTACAGTTTAGACTTAAAAAGCAACATAGATAATGAAAAAGCATACGTAATTGTAAGCACAAGTGAACAAGATGAACCAATCTTAGAGTTTGCGAAAGGAGCATATTCTCCATACGATAAGATAACCGGCAGAAACAAAGCTTGCATTTATGATGGTGTGACAGGTTATTATTCACATGACTTATCTTCCGGAAAGTACCATGATTTTCTGATAAATCAGGATTTAACGGATTCAGATGTCAAAGGTCATATAACAAATTTGATAAATAAAAAATACATTTCCAAAAGGCCAGATATAGCCAAACAAAGTCGAGCAAGACTAACTCAAATACCCGCAAAAGGTTCAAATATGACTGCAACTCCTAACGCAACAACTCCCCCCGGAGTAGTGTTGAGCTCAAAAATATTAAATGTGCCTGATTATCAATGGTATATGGGTTGTTCTCCTACTTCGGCAGCAATGGTATTGAAATATACATTTACCTCATATTTGACGAGCCTTTTGCGCTTCTATCGTCTTGAAATCAAGAGGGAGTTGAGCTTCGATTTTCTTCTCAAAAAGGGGGCGATTCTCTTCCAGCTCCTGTTGTTCTTCCAGCCATTTCTCACGTTCCGCTTTAGGTTTCCGTCCGCGTTTTTTGGGAGATGGCTTGACTGAACCCTCTTCTTTCTTTTTCTCAGGCAGTCGATCTCTCGCTTCAATATGAGTAGCATCGATTGCGACAACATTTCCATCGATAAAACCCTCTTGGAACGCTTGAGATACTAAGTCATTTTGAATTTTCCCTAAAGCAGACGAAGAATGGATTTTTTGTATCATCCGAGAATAGGAAGCCTCACAAGGAACTGAGTCCGCTAAAGTAAATCCGCAGTCCAAACGAAATTCTAAGCTGTTTTTAAGCCGCCTTCGTAAGTCTTTGATCGTGGGAATTCTTTCGATGACTCGAATGAATAGAGAGTAGATCATAGCTGAATAGTTAAGTTGTGCTGGAGCTCCAAGGAATGCCTTTTTTGAAACGGCCATTAACAACGGAGTTATATCCAGCGGATCAAGAAGGAGGGGGTAGGATTTTTTTGGAGACATTTCTAAAATTTCTTCCAAGGAAAATAGACTTTCTTGGCGAATATTAAACATTGGGAGTTCTCCTTTCAACCTCTCGGTGTTTGCTTAGACACTTACACTTTCGAGATTTTTGGGAGGTACTCCTCTTTTTGTGGGTAAAAAGTCCGCTTATAGCAAGCGATGTGAGTTGTGAAATTAACACGTTTAAGAGAGAATTTGCTTTACTCGACCCACTATTCCACTCTCTAGGCGAACTTTTATTCCATGAGGATGAGTAGGCGAATTAGTAAGAATGTCTTTAACAACACCTTTAGTTAATTTTTCCGTCCTTTGATCTTGTTTTTGAACTATAAAAACGTGTGCACCTTGCCTGATATTTGCACGATTATTTCCATCCATTACTATGACCACCTACATATCGCTTATTTTATTTAACCTCCGGCAACCCTACACCCAACAGACCCATGCAACCCAACCCATCCCCCACACCACCTTCCCATATCCGCTAAGTAATGACATCCATCCTGCGGGATTGAAAGAGTTCGGTGGGTTTGACTGGGGGCTGGGGTTTATGGGAATTTGGGGGTGAGATTAGCTGGAGCGGGGCGAGGTGACGGTGGAGGAAATTGAATATCGATTAGTAAAATTAAATCAGGCCATTAGTTTTAATTCCATAAATCTAGTCCCTTTAATTGGATTATAAACGTAAGGCTCAATATCGTAAAACCCGAATTTCATGTATAAATCTTGCGAAGGGCAATACACCCTGCTTCTCTGCAATCAACTAAAGCTAATATTAAAACTCCATCAGGGGGACCATACTTTCCCGGTAAAGTGTTGAATTCTGTTTCGAAGTCTTGGAAAGTAAGATCTATAGTGAGCGATTGAGAATACTCTAAAAAAAGTTGTTTGACTTCTTCAAGTCTATCTAGGCCAGTTATAATCTTGAATTGTATAACATGGTTCTGATAATCAACCGTTGTTGTCATAAAAATATAATCCTCCGATTTGAACCTTTTGTGATTTGCCCATCACCTACAATTCCCTTTTGACTATCCCACCACCTTCCCAGTTCGGTGAACGCCTTTGGATAGGTGAGGGCATCACGCAGCATTGGGTGTTGGGGTCCCAATAATACGTCTATTCAAGACCTCCGCACCACCCAACACTGAAGAGATAAAGATCAAACCCTTTCTAGTTTTCTAATAACAATGTTCATTCGTTCTTCTACTGTCTTGTCCCCTTCTATTTTTAAAACTGGACAGGACAATTTAGAAAGCCAAATATCATGTATGGCCTTACTTCTCATGTTAGTTCCAGCTTCATCATATTGCGAAGCCCACTCCACGAACTCTTTATGAATCCGATACATTTTCCCATCTTTTTCTATTTCTTTACCATATCTTTGTCTTTCTCTTTCCATTAACCTTTCTATCCGGATCTCTTTCGATAGTGATAAATAGACTACTAAATCAAAATATGGAATAAAAATATCGCCCCAGCCACATAATGAGCCGGACAAAATCCATTTGGTTGTTTTTTCTAAATCTTTTTTTAAAAGCTCTTGACGCTCTTCGACATTTCTTTTTTGCGTAAATGGAACTTCTGTAGGAACCCAAAAATAATTATCCGTATCAAAATGAATATAACCTAATTTTTGGGACAAAGCCGCTGCAAGAGTTGTTGTCCCCGAAGCAGATGCTCCTAAAATATGTATTCTTTTCATCATAACTTATATCCCTTTTATTTAATACTTTGTGACCGAAAAATACAAATAGGGGTGGACCTAATACCCCCAGGGAGGTCTTTGGGAAAACGTGGTTCAGCCCATCCACTCATCCTCCCACACTTCCCCAGTATCCACTAGTCAACCACATCCCATCCTGCGGGATTGAAGGAGTTCGGTGGGTTGACAGGGGTTTATGGGGATTTGGTGTTGAGGGTAGCTGGGTGGGCGTGAGATGAATTTGCTTCAAGGTTGTTGGTTTATTGGCTAATATATCTCTTAACTGTAACCTGAGCCAGAGCCTCAGCTGAATCAATTATATTAACGTCGCTTTTAGTTTTATTTTTTATTATGCTTAAGTCTGTACAAGCAATAATAATGGTATCTATAGAATATTTCTCTGCCTCAGAAATAAGTTCATTCCAATCCGAAATTATCTGATCTTCATTTTCCTTGATTTTAATCATTTGAATTATTTTATTAATTTTCTCTTGCCAACTAGTTTGGAAAACGAATTTATACCCTGCTGAAATAATTCCCTTTTGATAAATTTCCGAACTGAAAGTTGTATCAGTGCCAAAAATAGTTACTGACTGAGATCTCGGGGGTAAAGAATCAATTGTCACATTAACAATGTTTAGTAAAGGAACATCTATTGATTTTTCTAACTCGTCGAAATATATATGTGCGGAATTACAAGGCATAACTATGAAATTTACTTCAGTTGATTCAAGTTTTCGAAGCCCTTCAATTATTGTTTCCTTCATTTTAGTATGATTGATTGGACGGTCAATAAAGAATGGGGTTGGAAGTGAGTAAATCATAATTGGTGGGAAATCTTCGTCATATATAGCACCATATTGAGCTTTACATTGATCAATAACCAATTCTAAAAATGGGGCTGTGGACCGTGGTCCCATTCCGGCCAATATTCCGATCAAACGTTTTTTCACCCTTATTTCCTCCAAATTGTAGTATCTTAGTGATTGTCATGTCATGTATCCCTCGCCGGGTCGGCCGGAGGAATTTCACGACTAAAAAATATCCCCGCTATCCTGAACGGAATACTGCCGCGATAAGTTGTCCGCCAACTAACGAAATTGGCGTCCGGGCCAGTCCTAACCGACCTCCTCCAACTTATTCCTAATTATACCACTGTACCAGGACAAATTGTAAAAATCCAGAGCAACACGCCCTGGATTCGCAAAGCCGTTTAGATTATTTAGGTTTTCGTGAGTGGCGATTTTTAGGTTTCCCCTAGCAATGGAGGCCTGACCTAATAATCGAATCAACTTAATCTTCGTGGTAATATCTATTTCCCGATTGGGGATTGTAATAGACTCTAAGTTTTTTACCGCTTACAGGGTCAATGAAAACTTCATCCGTAACTACGTAACAATTGGGAATTTCTCTTCCATGATTCCTTCGATAGCGTTTATCCCAAATAAACCATGAAAGTAATGCAATAATGAGTAGTCCTCCATAAATTAAAAAATTGAAACCCAAGACTATTCCCATGCTAATCTTCTTTCTCCACAACTACTGCAGTCCCATAGGCGACAATCTCACTCATTGTCTGTCCAATTTCGCTAGAATCGAATCTCATCATGACAACCGCGTTTGCGCCCATGGCTTGGGCATTCACAACCAACCTGTCAATCGCTTCTTTTCGGGTGTCCTCCAGCAATGCTGTGTATTCATGGATTTCTCCGCCAACTAGACTACGCAACCCTGCTACCACATTTCCACCTAATCCCCGACTTCGAACAACAACTCCAAATACTTGGCCTTTAACATCAATGACTTTGTACCCTTTGATATTCTCAGTGGTAACAATTAGCATATTTTCGCCCCCTCATAAATTTTTAATACTATTTTGCTTCATGTCAACCCAATACATGTAATGATTTTGTGCAAATTTCATGTAGAACTCTATACTCCCATCCAACAGCATCCCTCCATCTCACCGGTTTCAGTTATCAAATAGCTACGTTCATCCCATTCAGCGGGATTGAAGGAGTTTGGTGGCTTTGACTGGTGTGCTGGGTTTTATACGAGGCGGCTAATTCTTCATTGGATATGAATAGAACGTCCATGAGGGCGTTCTACTATTAATTAATTAAGTTGGAGCAAGTATCTTTTCTTCCTCGCTTCTTACAAAAGTATGACATACTTCACATTGATAATTTTTAGTTACAACCGTAACTGCTTTTCCATCTGTGTCGATAGATTTATTCTCAGTTGAAAATATCACCATATTTCTAGCGACTCCACATCGAGGACATAGTTCATTTGCCATAATCAACCCTCCTCCGAGACTTTGAACTTGATAGATCTTTATGATAAATGATATACTCCATTTTCTTGCAAATCAAGCAAATAACTAATAATTCCATATGCCACTCTAACCCACACTCCGATCCAACCGCCCCACTTCCCTCATATCCACTAGGCAACCACATCCCATCCTGCGGGATTGAAGGAGTTCGGTGGGTTGAGTGGGCTGGGGGTTTATGGGGATTTGGGGGCGAGAGATAGCGGGAAGAGCAGTGTGTTGGAGGCGATAATGTTCCGTGGAATACCGCTGATTTAATGATATTACAACTTAGCTAAACATGATATTAAGCTTCACCGTAATATTGTGCATAATACAGAGAACCCTTTTTAGTTACTTTTACATTAATTAAATGGTTTCCTGATGTATCGATCGGGGGTCTCGTTAGCGAATAAATTTTTGTGTTTTGTAATTCCAGACTATTTCTGTCTAATTCAGTTTGAAATTGATTCACTACAATTCCTGTGGTCAAAGCACAAATTGGATGCTCCGATAGAAACAAATACGTTCTTATTGCCATCTGTGGTGTAGAGTGAGCCTGGGATGCAACATACCATGTAAAAATAAAGCAAACAGTAATAAACGTAATGACCGCAACAACGAGTTTTCTTTTCAAAGTATGCCCCTCCGCGTATCTTTATTTCCCCACCACGCAGCTCCGCATCATGTGCCGCATCTCCCCCACCTTCCCCTATCCACCAAGCAACCACATCCCATCCTGCGGGATTGAAGGAGTTCGGTGGTTGACTGGGGGCTGGGGTTTATGTCAAAGGCGGGGATTTGGGATTGATGGGGGCGAGAGGGCTGTGGTAGCTAATATTAAAAAATCAGACATAAGCCTTTCTACCATTCTGATTTCATAATCTCAGTACGTTTCTTCTCAAACTCATTTTCATTAATCAATCCATCTTCTTTAAGCCTATTTAGCTTCCGAAGTTTCGCTTCAAAATCATCTTCTCTATCTGTCGAATTAACATCTATTTCCCATGAAGCAACACCCTTATTACTAAAGAAATTAAGAGCGTGCATGCCTGCAATTGCTAAGGCAAATAATGTCCATATTAGTCCGAACGTACCCATCATTGGCATCAAAGAAATGCCAATGACAACAAAAACGGCCCCGGCAATCATACCTACTAATGACTGGGATTTACTAGGTTTAACCCTAACTCTTCTGGACAATTCAATCCCTTCTCGCAAATCAAGATGAGTACATCTACTAGTCTTCTATATGTTGCAAAATATTCCTCTTATTCTAGCAAATATTACATGTAAAAAACCGGAGGGGGCAGGATTTGGCGATAAATGTCTTTGGAATGCAGCTTTCAAGTTGGCATGGCTAATAGTCTTTTAACATCCTCAACTGATATGACTTCTGCGAATCGTTTATTCCAAATCTTATAGTTATAAAACTCATAAAGTTTCTCACCGGATAGATAATCATTATCAAATGTTGTATTTGTTTCTTCGGGTATAATTATTTTGTAATCTTGATCAAAAGCGCTTTTACAAGTAGCGTCAATGCAATATTCTGTTTGAAGCCCAACCAATATTATTGTATCAACATTCTTCTTATCCAAATATTCCTTTAAACCAGTTCTGCGAAAAGCGCTGTTGTAATGTTTTTCGAAGATCAATTCATCACCATTAGGTGACACTTCATCATAAATATGCCATCCATGTGTCCCATTCTCAAGTTCTGTACCCTTTCCATCATCATGTCGCACGAACAAAACTTCTTTTTGGTTATCTCTTGCAGTTATGATTAGGTTTTTTATATTTTCTATTACTCTTTGCTCGTTATAAGGATGCTCATCAATCAAAGCATTCTGCACATCTACCACCAACAAAACTATGTTACTCATTTTTTTGCTCCATTCTAAAAAATCGCTCATATTATGCATCCCCCTCCACCTTCCCGTATCCACTAGCTAAGCACATCGCATCCTGCGGGAGTGAAGGAGTTCGGTGGTTTTTACTGGCGAGCTGGGGTTTATGGGGCTTTGAGGGTTAAGTATTAGCAGGGCTGCGGGTTAGTATGTCATGTATGTAATTCCTGATTTTTCCCGGTGATCAATCTTTCCAGTTCCACCATTTAAGCTTTTCAGGCTCATGAATTTCATTTTCAGCAAAATACACAGCGCAACGAAATACATACAATTGACATCTGTCCACCTTGCACCCCTTAATGTCGCAATGCCTATCATACATGACTTGCGGATCTTGCCCTTTTAGAGATTCGATGCTGGTGTAACCCATCTCAATCAAATCTTGTTCCGTTGCTTTCCCTACACCCGGAATCTCTTTTAGATTTGTTTTCATTGATAATTCTCCATACTTTATTTACATAAGTATCTGAATTCGTGGCGGGCACATATTCAATAAACGATACAGTATACTTTTCAAGCCCTTACCATCTTTTTAAATAGTCCATCTACCTCTTCTTTTTGATCACTGATAACTTTCAAAATAGCAGTTTGGAAAAAGTAATACTCTTGATACTCAATTTTTAAAGTAGCGAAACCTCCCTTTGTTCCCATCCATTTAAATGCTTTTATCGCTCCCCAACGGATTAGACGATTTCCTGTCCAAATCCCGTTTCTCATCAAACCCTTCGTGAGCGTGTTTTCCATAAATATACCATATGAAAGTTGTAACACAATCAGGATGAGCCATGGTATTGCAATCCTATGCTTCCCGAAATAGCTTACGACAACCAAAAAGATTGCTAATAAAATAAAAATAATTGTAGCGGCACGTATTCCTGGCATATTGGTCGGGGCTTTTTCTAAATTTATAAGCGGACTCCCCATCTTTTTATATTTTGTCCGTGTATAGATAACCATTGCTAATATGATAGGAACCAGAACCAAAATACTTAAAATAAAATCCTCGGAGTAAGAGCGAGAAATATCTGTAATAATCAAAGTTACAATATATGCAACAATAAAATTAAACATTTGATACCCTCTTTTCAATCCGGATAAAAATTCTGCATCTCCTGCCTGTAAACACTAAGACTGATTCTATCACACTCATCGCACATCCTAGATATATTACATGTTAATAATTCAAGTGCCCAGAACGCTCTTGGAATTAAACGTCCCTCCATCTCCCCGGTTCGGTGAGCGCCTTTGGATAGGTAAGGACATCACGCAGCATTAGCTGGTTGGGTTCCTTTTCCTCCAACCTACCTCCGAAAGAAACCTTCTACAGTCCCCCCCATCTCAACCACCAGCTAGACTTTATCCGGCGGATATTTCTTCTTGAGGTTAGCGGAGCGCGTATGGTGAGTGGTGGAGATTGGGATGGATGAGATGGCCGAGATTGGATCTGGATTATTCTGATGAAATAATATAATCACTAAGAACGTCTTGAACACTATTGGCAAAGGAATCAGCCGCACCCCAATTAAAATTTAAAATCATACCTTCTGAACAGTGTCACCAACACATATGTAAACGACCATGTTTCCCAAGACAGCCACCCCGGCGAGGTTGTAGCGGGAGTAAAATCTTGAAATCAAGATATTTCAGCGTGAACGAAATTGCCTTCTTAGTAATCTCTTCGCATAAATGTGGTGGATTGTCTGGCTTAAATCCTTCTGGCCTTAGGTCTCTACAATTTAAACATCCAAACTCGTCTTCAAATCCCTTTGCAAAATTATTGCATTTCTTTACTATATCCTCAGGTTCAAGTCCTTTTTCTTTTCCTTGAATTCCAATAAACATTAATGCTCCTGCAACTAATCCACACTGTGCCCCATACCGGCCTGCTCCGGGCATCCCAATTGCTGCATCAAGAATTTGTGAGTTCAAATTAATATGAAATATTTCCGAAAAAATTAGTAATGATGTAGTCGCACAGTTCAAATCATCATTCCAATATAGGCTGTAAACTCTTTCATTTATATACTCCCGATATTGCATATCTAACTCCCTTTATGACTCCATATAATTGTCATTTCAAGTAATCTTACAGGGTAAACAGCTATCTTTCACCATCAACCCAGGGCAATTGTATTATTCCAATCACCCTCACATATACAAACGATCCGGTTAACCAAGACAACCACCCCGGCGGGGTTCGCCAATGTATGCGCTTCGAGAACGGTTCGGGGGCGAGTGAGGACTTGGGGTACGGCTAGTAGCTACAACCCCGGAGATTCTTTGCTTATATATTCTATGAGTTGATTCCTTATCCTGCTGTAATGCTTTTTTCCTTAGTTAAAGTTACACGCTTTAATGACGATAATAAAACGTAGCCACACACAATACCACTGATATCATAGACTCGTGTATCCGAAAAAATTAACCGATACCAATCAAATTTGTATAGAAATGGATTGTTCAACAATAGACTGAAATTAAAAACTAATGTTGGAACTCCGACTGGTAAAAGCATTTGCCAATCAATAATCCATTTTCCTTCTTGTTTAAAACTTGAAACCAATCCCGGCACTGCCAAAAGCATACCTATCACTATTGGGAAGCACGCAATAAATACATATGACGAATATAGTTTAAATGTCCTACCAGCTTGTATCTTTAGATACTGTCCATACTTAACACCCCAGTAAATTGCAATTCCAACAAGCAGTGTGTACAACAAATAACACATAAACCTTTTCACAAGCATCTTCCTTTCCATTTACCTTATTGATTCTACTCATCAAGATATTTTCTAGGCCCAGATTATTTGCCTCTAAAATTACTTTCAACATCTTTCCCCGATTCCCTCCCTTAACAGCATGAATATTCCAAGTAAACACAAAAATGCCAGACCGTCCAAACAATCTGGCTGTAGATTACTGTTTACTTTGTCTGCGTAGGTCAAAACCCATTATCCCTTAACATAAATTGCCACACGTATATGCATAAATTACATAAAACCCACTTTCACAGTCTCAAGGCACACCCTTGACACTGTGGTGCATTATTTGGCATTTTTAGGTTGTTTTATCGCGAACAATAACGATAGGTAAGGCTTTGATGTTATCTCCGCCTTTTCCCCCGTTCCACACCGTGCATGACAGTTTCCCATCACACGGCGTTCCATCACAATCAGTAGTTAATCTAATTTGCATATTTTGCAAC
>NZ_NAHZ01000022.1:0-112682 GCF_002196785.1 Desulfosporosinus sp. FKA
TCGGTAGATACCCTCAAAGAAACTACCAAATTTTTCACGAGAGAGTCGCTTTTAAGTTTATATCAGGGGGGTCAATTTTGAGTAAAAAAATTTAGAAAAAGGGGTCAAATTTCATTGACAATCAACACGCCGTATGTTTAGAAACGTCATGTACGACATCAGACAAGGAAAAAGGTGAAGAAGGGATACTTCGAACTTTATAGCTTCATATCGGTTGCTAAACGAAGTGTTCAAAATTAATAGTCAAAAAACTTATGACTGTAGATGCTTAATAATAATTGACATATGTTCAAAAATAATTATAATGGAAAATGAATAGGGCATATGCCAATAACTAAAAGGAGGTAAATACGATGCCAGGAAGAGATGGGTCTGGTCCAATGGGACGTGGATCAACGAAGGGAAGAGGCTTCAATGTTCGTTCTGAAGGTAATGTACGTCGAAGGGGAGCTGGTTTAGGTCAGGGACAGGGTCAATGTCAGGGTCAGGTGCAAGGTCAAGAAAGGGGTTACAGACGAGGTTTTGGAAGAACACTTCTGACAGATCCTTCCGCAACAAAAACACAATAAGAATTGTTTGAAGAGAAAAATTACTTGAAAGTAACCTTAATTTAAAAGCGAAACTTGTTAGCTTCTAATCAGTAATAAAGCAGCAGGAATCCCCTGCTACTTTATTACTGATTAAAAAGCTGACATGACAAATAGAGAAGGACATCTGCTTGCCGGATCTATACCAAACCCTGGACATAAGCCTGGTTTTTTACCAAATTTCTTAAACGATATGGGAGTTAACGTTGTGATTGCCGGGGGCATGGGTGGCAGCGCCGTCAGCATCTTCAACGATAAAGGTATCGAGGTTATTACAGGTGCATAAGGAATCGCTGAAACCGCTGCAAAAAGCTATTTGCAGGGTGTGCTTAAATCTACGGGCGCTGTATGTCACGAACATCAGCATCATGATGAATGTGGTAATTAAATGAGGAATCGGTGCTGATAAAATATTATACTTTTAGTTGACTTAACGGTAACCATATTAGTTTATAGTTACCGTTCTTTTTAGATTTCACACACTATTACGATTAATAACACGTGCTAATTTCGGTAAAAAGCGTATAGACGATGATTATCTGGTACAAACACAATTGCCCTGCGAATATTAATTAAATGTCGGAGGCGACTGTATGATGGGAGAACCAATAAGAGTTAAAAGTTTAGATCCAACCTTACGTGTTGAAGTGGCAGCATTATTGAATGGCTATGATTTTTCTAATTGTCTTACCTGTGGTATGTGTACAGCTGGTTGTATTTATAGTAATCTACATGCGGATCAAGATCCCCGTAAATTTATACGAAAAGTTGTCTTGGGTATGCGAGAAGAAGCGTTTTAGGCGTTTCCGGTTTCTTTTTGTACAATTAATATGACATAATGATGTCATATACTCGTGCTATGATATATGTAGGTGATGAAGTATGCAAATTAATCGACTGCTTGAAATCATATACATTCTTTTTGATAAGAAAGTAGCAACAGCTAAGGAATTAGCAGAGCATTTTGAAGTATCGCAAAGGACAATATATAGGGACGTGGATGCATTAAGTGCAGCAAGCATACCCATTTATGCAAACAAAGGGAAAGGGGGAGGCATTAGTCTTCTCGATAACTTTGTGATTAAAAAATCAATACTTTCTAAAAAGGAACAGACTGATATTTTAGCCTCTTTGCAGGGGATGAAAGCTTTAAATGTTCTCGATGTAGAGCCAGTTCTAAAAAAATTAGCAGCAATGTTTGATGCGAATTGTTCCAGTTGGATAGATGTTGATTTTTCTCATTGGGGTAGTTGTTCGGATGATAAGGAAAAATTCAATCTGCTTAAAGTAGCTATTATAAACAAAAATCGCGTAGAATTTGACTACTACAGTTCTTTTGGAGAAAAGACAGAAAGAAGCCTTGAACCTTTGAAACTTATATTTAAAGGCCAGGCTTGGTATGCTTATGGTTTTTGTA
Source organism: Desulfosporosinus sp. FKA (assembly GCF_002196785.1). Classification (NCBI taxonomy): domain Bacteria; kingdom Bacillati; phylum Bacillota; class Clostridia; order Eubacteriales; family Desulfitobacteriaceae; genus Desulfosporosinus; species Desulfosporosinus sp. FKA. The sequence continues at coordinate 2,005 of NZ_NAHZ01000022.1, forward strand.
CGGTTAAGAGTGACTATAGAATATTCAAAGTAACTCGGATAAAAAACCTTGCCATATTAGATGAAAAATTCACAAGAAATGTACCTGAAGATATCTGGAAGGAATCTAACGAAGTTACTAACAAAATTATTACGCTTGTCATGAGAATTGAAAAGAGCATGGCTTATAGGGTATATGATGAATTTGGACAGGACGCAATAACAAAAAACGCAGATGGAAGCTTTATAATAAGAACAAATTTACCGGAGAACGAGTGGGTATATGGGTATATACTGTCATTTGGCGATTATGGAGAGGTTTTAGAGCCGGTGCATGTCAAGAAAATCATTAAAAAGAAACTTGAAAACAGCCTAAAAAAATATTCATAATATGACATATAGTTGTCAAGTTCAGAGTAATATACTGATTTCATATACAATATGAAAAGGGGTATATGAAAATGAATTACGAATTAGTACTATTGGAAGCAAAAAAGGTAGCAGGATTTAAAATCAGAACCGGCAACAGTGATCCAAACATGAGTAGCAGTATTGGCATAGCTTGGCAGAGGTTTTTTGCAGAGGGGATATATCATTCCATACCTCATAAGAAAAATGATAAAAGCTTAGGCCTTTATACGAATTATGAAAATGGTGTCAGCGGGGCATATGATGTAATGATTTGTTGTGAAGTGGAAGATACAGTAAGCCTACCTGAGAATGTACAATCAGAAATCATTACTTCAGGGAAATACGCAAGATTTGTTATACATGGACATGTGCAAAAAGCAGTGGAGGAATTTTGGACGAAGCTTTGGTCTATGGACCTAGATAGAAAATACTCCTGTGATTTTGAAGAGTATCAAGGCGGGGGTGATATGGAGAACGCCGAAATACATATTTATATATCTTTGAATTAGAGGACCAAGGGAAAAAATGGCTTCAAGTAAAATGACGAATTTTTTTGAGGAAAAAGGTTTGTAGATGGAATTTATTAATGCGAAAACAATAATATCGGGGTATTCGGAAAACAACTCTTGGTTTGGCAATAACTATAACATGAATATCTATAAGGGTTGCAGTCATGGCTGCATTTACTGTGACAGCAGAAGTGAGTGCTACCGAGTCGATAATTTTGATAGGGTAAGAGCAAAGGAAAATGCTCTTGCCATATTAGAAAGTGAGCTTAAATCAAAGCGCAAAAAGGGAGTTGTTGGAACAGGAGCCATGAGTGATCCATACAATCCATTTGAAAAAGAATATAAACTTACAAGAAGCGCTTTAGAACTTATTAATCGCTATGGGTTTGGCGTATCAATTGCCACAAAAAGTGATTTACTCATTAGGGACATTGACATTTTAAAAGAAATCTCAAAACACTCTCCGGTACTGATAAAAATTACAGTTACAGCGGCTGATGATGCCTTGTGTAAGAAAATTGAACCACGTGTAGCTCTATCATCGCAAAGATTTGAAGCGATTAAAAAGCTTTCTGCCGAAGGTATTTTTACTGGAATATTAATGATGCCCATACTTCCATTTATAGAAGATACTGAGGACAATGTTGGCCAGATTATAGAATTTGCTCAAAGAAGTGGAGCAAAATTTATTTATCCTGCTTTCGGTGTAACTTTAAGACAAAATCAAAGGGATTGGTATTATGAAAAACTGGATGAACTGTTTCCTTCAGCTAAAGAGAACTATATAAAAATTTATGGAAATGCGTATGAATGTCGTTCTCTTAAGACAACGGAGTTGTGGAGTTTATTTCAGGATAAATGTAATAAGTATGGGATTCTTTATAAAATGAAAGATATAATAAAGGAATATAGGAAGCCTTACCAAACGGCACAGCTTTCATTATTTGATAATATTGAAAATGGCAGGTAGTTTTAGGCGATATCAATGTGTATTTTTTCAGATTGAGAGCTTGAAGGTTAATTTTGTTAGGAAGGTTGAGTTGTGAGAATACATTTAAAAGGTATATAGACTATTTCGGAATAGTTGCCGAGTCAGTTTGTTGGACTTGCACAGAATTAAATTGGACATTTTTTGTTCATACAGCTAAAGCCCCCAACTCTCATTTAGTTCTCAACTAAAACGGTGGGGGCTTTTACTATGACTTCTAATTATTACAAGAAGGTTTTAATTCTTATATTTATCGACTATATTTGACATCGAAGGAAGGAATTATGAAAATAATGTTGAAATATAAGAGACGTTATAAACAAATCGCTAATTCATAACTACATCGCAGCAGTTTTCAGAAACAGAGAGGAAGCCGGTAGTATGTTGAAACGACCAAAACTTAACCGAAGTATCTTAGCCTTAATTATTGTATCGGTCTTAGTCGCCCTGGGGGTTGGCACAATAAACATTTATAAAACCGAAGACAACAGCAAACAAAGTATGGACCTTTATACAAAAACTCTTAATGAAAGTTATGATCAAAATATTCGCTTTGTCACTCAACAAGCTATTAGTACCTTGAATGGCATTTATACTCAAGAGCAGCAAGGAAAACTCACGGAAGCGCAGGCCAAACAGTTAGCGGTAACCGTTATGACAAAGATTCGTTACGGAGATACTAATCAAGGCTATTTTTGGGGAGATACGATTGACGGCCTTTGCGTTTTTCATGGAACAAATCAATCTTTAATAGGGACTAATCGTAATAATGCCCAAGATTCCAAAGGCAATTACTATATTCAGGAGATCCGAAAAGCCGCTGTCGCCGGCGGAGGTTATATCAATTTTTGGTTTCCCAAAGCTGATCCTAACGATAAAACTCAATATCCTAAACGTGGCTATGCCTTGGAGTTTAAGCCCTGGCAATGGATTATTGGCACAGGAAATTATGTGGATGATATCCAAAGGACAATAGTCCAGCGTCAAGCAGCAGTTGATCAGGAAAATCGAGTATCAATTGCTTATACGATTACAGGAATGTTGTTAGTAATACTTGTTTCCGTGGGCTTTTCTTTACTCGTAAACCGGAGGCTAACGAAACAGCTTGAGCCCATGGCAGAAACTGCGATTGAAGTTGCTAAGGGAAACCTTAATGTTCCGGAAATTAAAGCGGAAGGCGACGATGCCATTGGGCATTTGGGTAAGTCTTTGAACACTATGGCAAAACAATTACGAGACCTTGTGCAACGAGTTAGTTTATCATCAGAACAAGTTGCTTCGACATCAAACGAACTGAGTAGTGGAGCAGAACAATCCGCTCAGGCGTCTAACCAAATCACCATGGCAATAACTGAGGTTTTCCATGGAACAGAGAAGCAGCTTGCAACCGTTGAAAATTCCAGAAATGTTGTTACCACTATTATGGATGGCATCAAAAAAATGCTATCTTCTTCGCAAGGCGTGGTGAGCACATCGGAAAAAGCCGCAGAAGCTGCTCTCCAGGGAAGTAAGGCGATTGAGCAAACGATCGAACAGATGAATATTATTGAAAAAATAGTGGGTGTCTCTGCAGAAGTGATCCAAGAACTGGGCGACGAATCGAAAGAGATCAGCCAGATTGTTGATATGATATCGAATATTGCCTCACAAACCAATTTACTGGCACTAAATGCCGCAATTGAAGCGGCACAGGCAGGGGAACAAGGCAGAGGTTTTGCGGTAGTTGCCGATGAAGTAAGAAAATTGGCTGAACAATCCGGTCAAGCCGTCCAGCAAATTGCAGACTTAATTTCATCAGTTCAAAGTAACACTCAAAAAGCGGTAACAACTATGGGGCAAGGGACCAAAGAAGTGTCCATTGGTATGGATGTCGTAAGAAGTGCGGGTCAAACCTTCAATGAAATCAGTGAACTAGTGAATTCAACGTTACTCGAAATACGGGGAATTTCTGAAGAAATAAAGCATACAGCGTCTGGAAGCAATCAAATTGTCGATGCAATTCAAGAGTTGGATGAGGCAAGCCTAATTATCGTGAATCAAACACAGACTGTTTCTGCATCAACTCAAGAGCAGGCCGCTTCCATAGAAGAAATTGCAACGGGGAGCAAAGTGCTTTCTGATATGGCCCAAGAACTAAAAGCTGCTACAGAGATGTTTCAATTGGCTTAATATTAGCTAATTTCATTTTTGGAGTGTTTGACATTGAGGCTATCGATGCCAAGACAGCTGAACTTCAGCAAGAATTGATGAATACGGTTCGGAATAATCAGGAATTAAGGCGATGGACGAAATGGGGGGATATGTCGGCAAGGAACTAGGGGAAATTTAGATCAATTCAAGAATTTTGTGGAGGGAGATCATAATCACGGAATAGCTTTCCATACAAAATAGTGGAAAGCAGTTGCAGGCTTCCGGCTATAAAAAAAGGGAGCGTAAGGATATCTATATCTAACATATAACCTGACAGAGTAGGTCCAACTGCAGAAGCTAGACGCACTGCCAGAGAGTTCATGCTTACAGAAAATCCTCGTCGCTCATCTCGTGTCAAACTGCTACTGAGAGCAGATCTCGCCCCTTGTGTACCCCGACTTAAAGCAGAGCGAATAATATACATGCTGGAGGCTAACCAATAAAATGGCATGAGTGGCAGTATCAAAATTAGTACTATGCCCGCTAAGCGAAACCATACAACAGATCTTACCAAGCCAAACCGTTGAGATATTATGCCAGTCACAACTGAGGACCCGCCAGCGAAGACAAACGAAAGTGCAAGGGTCAATCCAATCTCAGAGGAGGAAACGCCAAATCTTGTTGCAAACCAGTAAGAGATCATTGGACCTATAAAACCAGCGGCAAGGCCATTAAACAGATTGACCACTGCTAATTTTGCTATGCTTTTATTTTCTTGCCGTCGAATTGTTCGTTCCTTAGATAGTGACAAAGAAGATGAACGTAGAGCCTTTTCCTCTACGTTCGCATCTTTACGACATGGCCCAATTCCAGACGGAGCGGTAGCTACAACAATCATAGATGCGATAGCAGAGAGAAACATGAGGAAAAAAAGAGGATAGAAGCTCGATGCTCCAGGAAATGCTCTGTTCCAAAGGCTCGTTGCACCAGCAAGTAGGGAGCCTGCTGCCATTCCAAAATAGCCAAGTGCGGTATTTGTGCTAAAAACACGAGCCCGTAAGTGCAGTGGAACACAAGAGGCCATCCAAGCCTGTTCAGCAGGTGTAAATGGTCCTGCCGCACCATTCTGACCTCTGCCTAAGCCTGTAATTAGAATTATGACGGTTAGAAAAATAGGGTTGGAAGTCATAATCATCACTAATGTGGCCAAAGCCACCAAAGTTTCATAGAACAGAAGAAAGGGTTTTCGTCCTAGCTTGTCACTTATAATGCCAACAAGTAGAATTAATCCTGCTCCCGTGATGCCTGCAGCAGAAAGGACGCCGCCGATCGCAGTTGCGGACCAATTCAAATCTCGTAAGTAAAGGGTTAAATCAACAATGGCAATTCCTTGGCTAATGCTTCTTAACGTTCTTGCAATTTGTAAATGGAGTATGACTCTGTCTGAGCTAGTTCTCATCCTTTCTCCACCTCTATTTTTGGTAATTATTTTCAATTGCTACAAATGAAAGATAATCGAATGCCATAATTTATCTGGAAGATTGACTATTTTCTACTTCAGTAGACAAGCGCCTCTTTGGGACGAAATCCCAAAAAGGCGCTTACTTGTTAAGTTTGCTGAAAAGTTGCGCTTTTACCCTAAGGAATCGATCCAAGCGTCAACCGTAAGCACATCCGCCTGGCGGGGGAACACTTTCTCTGTAAGAATACGGTGAACTTCTGGGTCAGCATCTAGGCATGCATCTGAAAGCACCTTAAGCGCATAGTCTTTATCTGCAGCTTCTCGCAATGTTGATAGAACGACACCACTTGTTGCAATTCCACTTAGGATTAACGTTTCAATTTGACGAGATCGGAGAACGACTTCGAGGTTGCTGCCTGCAAATGCGCTAACTCTATACTTCGTAACGATAGGTTCGTCTGTTTTCGGCTTGACGGATTCGTGAATTTGAGTTGCAATGTCTGAAACAGTCATTCCACTAGATTTGGAAATTGCTGAGAACGCTTTGTTTTGAGGATTAATTTCGGGATAACCTTTGCTAAATGCAACTCGAACAAAAATGACAGGAATAGAGTGTCGGCGAGCGGCTTCGACGGCTCTTTGGATCGAAAGCACTCCTTTCTCGTGTTCTGCAAAACGCGATACGATACCGTTTTGCATATCCATGACCAACAGGGCAGTCTTGTTATGATTGGTTTGCAATGTGTTTTACAACTCCTTTTCTCAAGTTAAAATAACAGGGGAATTCTCCACATATTATAACTGGAGAGCTCTCCACATGTCAACAATGTATATTAAAATAAATTATAGGATCTCAAGGGGGCCTTGAGGCAGTGAATGTTGGTTTAGAAAACTGTTAGGAGCTAAGAATCGCCAGACTGTTCCATATTTTGTGGACGGTCTGGCTTCTTTGCTTTTCCTGGGCAGAATGATAACTTTAACGTCAATATCTGGCTGTACTAATGTCCTAAGGCGATTTTCATTTTACTAAAATATCTTTATCGAACTTGATGATTAAAAAATGTATTGAGATGAACTTCCTTCAAACCTGCGCGAAGTTTTGATTACTATTGAAATTTCAGAAGCTGCCAAGTATTTTGTAAAGTTTATCCATATTTATGGGACAGCACTTCGATGTCAAGCATAAACTGGGAGTAGAAAGTGGTTTAAGGTGGCTAAAGTACCTTTATTTATCAAAATTAGGTAGATAAAGGGGGAAATGTCATCAAGCCAAATTCATTATCATTATTAAGAAAGGAAGAGATTTTATGCCTTCTGACCCTAATCCTGCTTTTATCACAACTGCAAGTTTAGTACAATGTGCTCCACTGGCAGTTACTCAAACAGCTCCCGGCACAATATATGTTACAGTATCGATTCCGGCAGAATCAGTAATTACCCTGCCAACGCCAGCGCTTGAAATCAAGAGAGTCTCTAAAATGTTGAAAATAACCCAATGTCGGTTTTTTAATCCCATTCCGCCAATAGCTGCTGGTAAACCGGCCGATACTGCTAAGTTGTTCCTCGGAGGCTTTGTCCGTAAAGATATTCAGTATACGGAAGTGACAGCAGGCACCCCAACGCCTACGACAGTGGCTGGTACTATCAGAGATTTTGTCATAGATATTCCGGTTTCCTGTGTGGCAAACCTTGGCACTGGGTTTGCCTTACCACCTCAAAATTTTGATCAAGAACAAATATACGAGTATTTTAATAGCTCATCACTACCGTCAGGGTTTTCACCTAAAGACAAACTGCTATCAGGTGACCTTTCGGAATTTAACGTTGTAAGCAACAAGTTCCTAAATGTTCTTCCGACATGTGAATTGGTTTATAGTCAAATCAACGAAATGGATGATGCCCTCAACCGTGTACCACTAGCAGGAGGTCCTTTTGAAGAAGGTACTTTCACAACATTACAAGAAAAAATGGTTGTCGTCGCGCAAGTGAAAGTAACATTTCCCACGGTAATTGATCCGTGAAACTCATAGGACTATCGCCCAATAATACGATTGGAATTTTTCACACCTTAGCACTACCAGAAAATAGGTGAATCATAATTGGCCCCGGAGAATAATTCTCTTCGGGGCACAAAACACACCTGTTCAATTAAACTATAGTACGTGATTTGTTTGTGCCAGTTGTAACGGGGGATAAAGTACGAGTTTTTAGGGAGGAAATAAGATATTATGTGTGAGTGTTATTCTTCAATCGTGAAGATCCCAAAACCTTATTCTATTCCTGCTCAGGCCTTTAATTCTAATGATCTGACAAGTTCGTCTCTTATTGAACCGGTTGACCAACCTCAGTCTAATCCATCCTTTCCAATAACTGCAACTCTACCGGTATATAGACCAATGGCAGTCACACAAACCGGAAATACTGTGTTTGTTACAGTATCAATTCCAGCTGAGTCGTCCATTACTTTACCTGAACAAGCCTTGCAAATTAAAAAAGTTTCAAAAGATCTCAAAATAACTCAGTGTCGGTTCTTTAATGCAATTCCTGCGATTGTCGCTGGTAAGCCGGCTGATACACCAAAGCTGTTCCTAGGTGGATTTGTGAGAAAAGATATTCAATATGCGAATGTGACAAAGCTATCAGCTTCGACCGTTGAAGGCCAAATTAAAGATTTTGTTGTTGATATCCCAATTTTGGGTGTGATTGACCTCGGGAATCACCTGAATGTGCCGTCTGTGTTATTTGATGATCAACAAGTATATCAGTATTTGAAGACTCTTCCGCTTCCTTCTGGGTTTGCCGGAAAAGATAGGCTTATGGCAGGTGATATGTCAGAATTTAATGTTATGAGCAACAAATTTATGAATAAATTGCCCGCTTGTGAACTAATCTATAGCCAAATTAATGAAATGGATGACGCAGTCGATAGGGTTCCATTACATGGAGGGCCTTTCGAAGAAGGCATCTTCACAACCCTACAGGAAAAAATGGTCATTGTGATACAAGTAATCTTAACCTTCGAACCTGTGGTCGATCCCTGTCGTCATTAAGACACCACGTTTAGATAAAGTCACAAGCAAAAGATAGACTAAGATTTCTTGAATTATTGTAAGATGGCCCCGGGGAGAAACACAATTCCGGGGTCTTCGCGTGATAAGCAAAAATCCTAACAATTTTATTTCGGTAAATCTCCAGGATGCAAAACGCCGCCAGTATTGTACACTTTCCACTCTGAGTTGATTTTTATTAAGTTGAAGAAGTAGTAATTCTTGTTAGTAGTTGGATACCACAGCATAATATGTTCCGGTCCGTCTTGTCTTTTCTCTGCGAATTTATCATTTAAAAGTATAGAATCGTATTCGGGAATTAAAGTTTTTGAATTGGCCATGAAATCAACATATTGTTCAAATGATTTCCAAAAGGTTCGGTAAGCAGGTGACATGCAATCCCATGCGACGCTGTATTTTCCAGTCCTCTGCGCTTCATAAAACTTAAAGGCTACGAATTCTGGCTCTTGAACTTTTTGTGTAGACTTAGGCTGTATTTGATTGTTCGGAACAAAGTAGGGCGATGAGCATCCAACTTGCCCTAGCAGTATTAGTATTACTAATAGAACAGTTAACCCTTTTTTCACGCTATTCCCCCCTTGAGAGGATGATGTTAAATTATATGAACATTATTTAAGTATAGTCTAGTAAATATAGCAACAATAACCCACGAACGAAAATAGGGATAGGATGATGGCTGATTAATTAGCTTATCTCAGTCCACGAATAAAAAAATAGTTCCTGCTTGTTCAATTTTTCTCTAAAAAAAGAGGGGTTTAGCCCCTCACCTTTAGCATATCTAGTACCATCCGTAGGAATATGGGTTATAAGCATAGGGATAGGCTGATGGATAATAGAGGGGTCTTGTCATTGTAGCCCCTATTCCCAAACCCAGAGCAAAAGGAAGAAATCCAAAACCAAGCATGTGATCAACTCCTTCAATAAGAACGAACTGGCTATCACCAATTAAGATGATAGCCCTCAAATAGTGTTTATTAGAAAATAACGCCTAAAGCGATAAGAATTAAAATAGCGATGGCAATAATTCCGGCACCGATGCAGCTTCCTCCGCCACCAACTGGAGCACAACATGCTCCGCCCATGCCATATCCACCATAGCCCATTCCATAGCCCATTCCGTACATCGATTTTCCTCCTTCCTTAATTAAAATACGATACCCATTGCAATAAGCAGAAGAATAATTACGACAACTATACCGATTCCAGCTCCATAACCAAAGCCTGTTCCACCAGCACCACCAACGCCACCGAATGCCATTTGCATTTCCTCCTTTTTTTAAGAGATAGTATATAATATGTTAGAGATGGATTAATTGGAACAATATGGAAATGCGAAAGTATAAAATAAAGAGTTGTTTGGTTCATGATATATCGTAGGCAGTGTGAGAGAGCGGGGTCCTTACAACGTAGATTCCGTTTATGTCAGTATTATGCGGAATCACAATTCCGTTTGTCAATAACCAATTATTCAAGTAAACTTAGAAAAGAAAGGGGGGACCTTAATGCAAAAGAAGGAGAACTCTATGAACCAGTCGGCCAATAACCAACAGGCAAATGCGGATAATTTTGCCAATAATTCAAAATCATTGCGGGCCGATGCCAAACAAAACAGAGAGCAGATACTGGAAGCGGCTCATAAGAGTTTTGCCCAAAAAGGGCTTTCAATTCCAATTAGTGAAATTGCGAGCCAAGCGGGTGTAGGTATCGGTACATTATATCGTCATTTTCCGACCAAAGAAGCATTGTTTGAGGCGGTAAATATCAGTTATAAGCAGCAGCTTACAAAAAAGGCCAAGTCTCTAGCGAATCATGCCGATCCTGGTAAGGCTTTTTTTGATTTTTTTTCATCTATTATAAAAGATGGTTTTACCAATAGAGCATTGAAAGAGGCATTTAAAAGTGGTGCCTTTAATACGCAGGCAGCAAATTTCGGTGTGATTCAAGATTTTCACTCAGCATATGCAACGCTTCTTATTAGGGCTCAGCAAGCGAAAGCGGTACGGGAAGATATCGATGTGCAGGATTTAGGCACTCTTTTGATTGGTCTTCTGCTGGCGATAGAACAGCAAGGAGATGCAACTGATATTAACCGATTTCATAGATTGCTATCCATTGCCATCGAGGGCCTTCGTTATAAGGATACGTTTAATGAATCAAAGTGAGTAATGATAAGACGCTGAAACAGCGTCTTTTAACAATCGGAAATAATCAGCAGGTTAATCGAGGTGGGAGTTTATGGGATACAATGTTGAGGATATCATTGAGAAAACCATAAAAATTGCGGTGAGAAGAAGAGCAATATATGAAAATATCAGACAGGATAAGAGTGACATTGTATCTGTAAAAATATTTTCAAGTGTTTTAGCAAAACAAATGGATAAAACTGTTGAATATTATGAATCATTGTTAAATGAAATAAAGGAAGTAGAATTTGAGGAAATTGATTTTTCAACTTACGATAAAATGTCATCATTAATAAGTAACTTCAATACTAGAATAAATCTAATCGATATTTCTAGTGGTAGGGAGTTCTTAGAGTTTTCATTTAGCTTAGAAAAGGCTGTATATTCATTGTTAGTTGATATACAAGGTAGATTAGTGAAAAATACAGATGACATTCACACAAAAACATACGAAATATTATCTGATATTATTGAGACTAAGGCCAGGCAAATTGAAATGATTGAAAGAATGTTGTGACTCAAGAATTGGGTTCCCGTTTTCCAGTTGCAGCCTGGGGATGTGATGGTTACACCATCGACCGACCCGGGCTGGATGCATTTAATATAGGGCTATTATTGGTTAGCTTTGGGATTAACCTATCACTCTTGAGTAAACTATCTTATAGTATTATAATCTAAAATCAATCTAACTCATGCCACAGCTTAGGAGATGATTGCATGTTTAAGATTATGGTAGTGGAAGATGATCCCAAAATAAGGGACATAGTCATAGAAAATATAAAAAAGTGGAACTTTCAAGGGTTAAGCGTGAATAATTTTAATGATGTATTAAATACATTTCTGGAGTATGAACCTGACCTTGTGCTTATGGATATAAACCTCCCCGCCTATGACGGATTTTATTGGTGCACCAGGATAAGAGAAGTTTCCAAGGTACCTATAATTTTCATATCCTCAAGAAACACTAATATGGACATAATAATGGCCATAAATATGGGCGGGGACGATTTTATCCAAAAACCTTTTTCCCTCGATGTCCTGGTAGCAAAGATAACGGCTATTTTAAGAAGGACCTATTCTTATGCAAATGTAGAGTCAAATGTGCTGGAATATAAAGGTGCTGTGCTAAACTTGAAGGATTGCAACCTTATGTATCATGATAAAAAAACTGACCTCACCAAAAATGAATTCAAAATATTGTATGTACTCATCAAAAACAACAGTCAGGTCGTCAGCAGAGACAAGATAATGGAAGCTCTCTGGGAAGATGAAAGTTTCGTAGACGACAACACATTGACCGTAAATATAAACAGGTTGAGGAAGAAATTGTCTGATCTGGGTTTGACGGATTTTATTCAGACCAAGAAGGGACAAGGATACATAATTCAATGAGGATAAAGGAATATTTAGCAGACAGAATCAAGCTTTTTATTTTTTACATAGTCCTCATGGGTGTTATATCTGCTGTAATGTACTTGAATGGAGCAATAAAAATTGGCCTTGGAAATATAATATATATCAATTCCCTAGGCCTGACTCTCTTCCTTTTGTATCTTTTGTACGAATACCTTCCTTTGAAAAAATATTACGGTAGTATAAGCTGTCTATCAAAGTATAAAGCAACTGAGATTATCAATAATTTGCCCAAAGCCAAAAGCCATGAGCAGACTTTATGGACTGAACTGCTGATAAGGATAGATAAAGAACATGGGCAGAGGTTTCAAAAATTCAAAGAGGAAAAACGGGAGAGCTCAGAGTTTGTAACCACATGGGTCCATGAAGTGAAAACCCCTATTGCCGTAAGCAGGCTTTTAATTGAAAACAGCCGAGATAAGTTTGACAGTGAAACCTTGCGCAGTATAGAAGAAGAAGTTGACAAAATAGACAACTTCGTAGAGAAGGCCCTATACTACTCCAAAATAGATGATTTCTCAAAGGATTACTTTGTTACAGAAAACAACATTGAACAAATAGTAAAGGAAGTCGTTAAAAAGAATGCTAAAACTTTTATTAATAAGAGGATAACTATAAAGTTAATGAACCTGGATGTTAGCATCTCCACTGATAAAAAGTGGCTGATGTTTTTAATCGACCAGGTTTTAGCCAATGCTTTAAAATATACGGATGAAGGCGGAAAAATAATCGTAAGCACTGAAACGAACAGCAAGGAAGATGTTTTGATTATAGAAGATAATGGAATAGGTATAAAAGAAGAAGATATGAAGCGGGTTTTTGACAGGGGTTTTACGGGATATAACGGGAGAAATGAATATAAATCTACAGGAATGGGGCTGTATCTGGCTAAAAAACTGGCTGCCAAACTGGGCCATGACATAACTGTAGAATCGGTTTACGGTAAATACACCAGGGTGAAGATCCGCTTTCCTAAGCTTATGGATTATTTCAATGTTACATAAATGTAAGTTTATAATCTTTTTTTGTAAGTTGAAAAAATGGATAGCTACTCAAGGATTAGATAAGATAAGGTTAAAGCTTAATTATAAGTTTTAACCTTATTTTTATCCGATGTCACTTGATGCAGACATCTAATAGGAAAATATCAGGAGGCGATACTATGGACATCGTGTTGGATGTAAAAGCCCTGAGTAAAGTATATGGTTCAAAAGGAAATATATATACTGCCCTTGATCATATCGATTTGCAAATTGAAGCAGGAGAATTTGTCGGTATCATGGGGCCTTCCGGAGCAGGAAAAACAACCCTTTTAAATGTAATATCAACCATAGACAAACCCACTTCCGGAACCATTACTGTTGGCGGTGAAAATATAGAGGCTATGAACGAAAATAAATTAGCCTCTTTTCGCAGGAATAAACTTGGATTTATATTTCAGGAGTTTAACTTGCTGGATACTCTGTCTTTGAAGGAAAATATTATACTTCCTTTAACACTTGCCAAAATGAGGCCGGCATTAATTGATAAAAAGGCAGCAGAGATATGTGAGATCCTTGGTATATCTGAAATCCTGAGCAAATATCCATATGAAGTATCAGGAGGGCAAAAACAGAGGGCAGCTGCTGCCAGGGCTATAATTACCGAACCGGCATTAATACTGGCCGACGAACCAACAGGGGCCCTGGATTCAAAATCTTCGCAGGAGCTCCTTCAATGCCTTTCGGAAATAAATAAAAGCAAGAATGCCACGATCATGCTTGTGACTCATGATGCCTTTGCGGCCAGTTATTGCCATAGAATACTTTTTATCAAAGATGGTAAATTCTTTGCTGAGCTGGTTAAAGGGAATAACTCCCGAAGAGAATTCTTTCCCAAAATATTGGACGTATTGGCTGCAATCGGCGGGAAGAATAACGATATGATTTAAGTATTTTTAAAACATGGCCTGTGGCCTACTTTGTTTCTTAAAGAAGTTCTATGGAAGGAGTCTTAAATGAAAAAGATCACTTTTATAAGCTTATTATTAATTGTGTGCTTAAGTTTAGCCGGCTGTGGTCTATATAATGATAAGTCTGTCAATGGGAACAGTACAATTAAAGGCGAACTAACTCAAAAAGGGACCTTCGCAGATTTAAAGGTCATGCCTCAATTTAAAGTCAAAGATATCAATGACCATGAAGTTACCAACGATATATTTAAAGATAAAAAACTCACTATGATAAACATTTGGGGAACCTTTTGCAGTCCATGTATCGATGAAATGCCGGCACTCCAGGAACTATACAGTAAATATAAGGCGCAAGGTTTTAACCTGGTAGGTGTTGTTTCCGACGGCGATATGGATGAGGTACAGGCCTTGCAAATCTTAAAAAAATTGAAAATAGGTTATGTGAATTTAATACCGAATAAGAAGTTCTCTAGTGATTTTGTGGGCAAAACGATGATTGTTCCGGTTTCAGTATTTGTAAACAGCCAGGGTGAAATTCTGGAAACTGTGGCAGGTTCGAAAAGCAAAGAGGACTATCAAAAAATAATTGAAACAGAGCTTCAACAAGTCAGGTAGGTACAGCCAGTGCAGCACAGGATTAGAGCAGCCTTAATCGTCGGAGGAATATTGTTCATTTGTGTCGGAATATATCGGGGAGAAGTTCAAATTGTATTAATAAAAGCAATAAATATATGCCTGGAGTGCATCGGAATTGGCTAAGTTCAAAAGAAAATTGGTCCAGTTTATGTTGCTTATAAGTACCAATGGGTACTTTAAGGGATTTTTAGATGGCAGCATCTACAGGGGGGAATTGAAAAGTGTCTGTGTGCCAGGGCTTAACTGTTATTCCTGTCCTGGAGCCTTCGGGGCCTGTCCCATCGGCTCATTGCAGGCTGTCGCCTCCGATCTAAGCTATAGGTTTTCCTTCTATTTAGCAGGTTTTTTAACCCTCATGGGCATAACTATGGGAAGGTTTGTCTGCGGATGGCTCTGTCCCTTCGGATATATACAAGAGCTGCTGCATAAAATTCCTTCACCAAAATTCAAGGTTGGTAAACGGTTTCAAAATCTAAAATACCTAAAGTATATAATACTTTTGGTCTTCGTAATTTTACTTCCTATGTTTTGGGTCAATGCTCTGGGAATGGGAAGTCCAACCTTCTGCAAATATATATGCCCTGCTGGGACTCTTGAAGGGGGAATCCCTCTTACGTTACTGGACACCACATTAAGATCAGCCGCAGGTTTTTTATTTGCCTGGAAGGTATGCCTTCTTATAGTTACCATATTGGCATCGATAATCATCTTTAGGCCATTTTGCAGATTTGTATGCCCCCTTGGAGCCATATATTCTCTTTTTAACCCCATAAGCATTTATCGATTTAAAATAGACAAGAATAAATGTACAAGCTGCGGCATTTGTATTGGGAAATGTAAAGTGGGTGTAGAGGTTTATAAAAAGCCAAACAGTCCGGAGTGTATAAGATGCGGCGAATGCAAGTCTTCCTGCCCGCAGGGCGCTATTAAGGTATTAATAAACATGAAAGATGAAAAATAGTTAAGTTTCAAAATACAAATCTTTGGAGGATAAAAATGTTAATTTCATTAGCTCGGAGAAATGTAAAAAACAACTTTGAAAACTATTTTATTTACTTTTCATCGATTGTATTTAACGTATTAATATATTTTGCCTTTGAAAGTATAAGCTTTAATAAACAAATTTCAGCATTGCTGCAAAGTAACGCGACAATCCTTTCAATATTTAGGGGCGCGTCTCTGATCATTGCCATATTTTCTGCTGTGCAGATGCTATATTCTAGTTCTTATTTTATTAGGAAGAGGAAAAAGGAAGTAGGCCTCTATTCCTTATTAGGGTTAAAAAAGAGACAGGTAGGGGCCCTCTTGTTCTTCGAGAATATCATTACAGGAAGCCTTGCGCTGATTGTAGGTATATTGCTGGGAGGGTTATTTTCCAAACTGTTTATGATGGCCCTAGTTAAATTTATGGGAGTGAATATGGACATATCCTTTTCCATAAGCGTTAATGCTGTTCTAAATACGGCCATTGTTTTTGGAATACTATTTCTGCTGGTTTCGATAAACGCCTATGCCATCATTTATAGATTCAGGCTTATTGAGCTGTTTAAAGCCGAAAATAAAGGAGAGAAACAGCAAAAGTCGTCGTCCTTTCTGGCAGTTCTGTCATTAGTCTTATTCATAATAGAGGTCTGCGCTGTAAGGAATGTTACTGATTCCTCTACATTTACAAGGAATATGCCTATTGTTCTCATAAGCTCCATAGCAGGTACTTTTCTTTTCTTCAGATGGTTTTTGACAATGATCATAAAGTTCCTGAAAAATAAGAAGAGGTTATACTATAAGGGAAGCAACCTGATAAGCATATCCCACATACTGTTCAGAATAAGGTCTAACAGCCGGAATCTGTCTGTAATTGCTTTGCTTAATGCCGTGGTTATTACGTCGATCGGTTTTGGGTACGCTTTCCATTATAACGTCGAGAAACTTGATAAATTGCAAATGCCCTTCTCATTTTACTATGAAAGTAATAATTTATCCTTGGACAAATCAATTGAAGCGTTGCTGAAAAAGCATCCGGAAAATAAGCTTATCGCCTCAGAGGAAGCAGAACTTGTGAAAGTAAAGGCTGACCTGTCGGGGATTTCCAGTAGGGACCAAAGTATTTATTTGATATCACAAAGTAAAGTCGAAGAGCTTGATAAATTCAGAGGGCTAAGAAATGAATTCAACCTTACTTCTCTATCTGAAGGAGTACTATTTAAACCTGGCACTGAGCCGGACAGCGCTTATAAAGACAAGACCATTAAAATTTCCAATCATAAGCTGAACAGTTCTATTAAAATAGCAGACAGGAAGAATTATGCCCCCATGGACGTTTCCGATGACCACACACTAGTTTTGATGGTACCGGACGAAGTTTACAAAGAATATTATAATAAAGCAGATGTCGTTAGAATTAAAGGCTATGTGATAGAGAATCAAAGAAACAGTAAATCATTGATGAAAGATATTGTAAGAATTATTCCCGACGATGTGGATTTTACCTATGAAGCACAAAATCTGGGCGTTCTAGCCATTTCATCTGTAATATCGTTTATAGGTATTTTCATTGGGCTGGTGTTTTTGGGTGCCACAGTAAGCATCATTTACTTCAAGCAGCTTACGGAAGCTAATGATGATAAGGAAAGATATGGCATGCTGAAAAAGATCGGTGTAGGATCTAGCGAAATAAAAAAATCAATACGCAAACAGGTGTTTATAGCGTTTGCCTTGCCCTTGCTTATTGGAATGTTTCACAGCCTGACAGCCTTTGCCTTTTTCAGCAGCATTGCGCCTGCAATGAATGTGGTTCTGCCTGCGCTTGTGACGATGATTGTTTATAGTTTAATTTACACTGTCTATTATTTCCTGACTGTAAACTCATATCTGAAAATAATTGGATGAATTGCCTAAGGGATGTGTCAAACGGTGTCGGAAAAGTTAGTTCCGAAAGTTTGGGCGTGGAAAATACCATTTGAAGAGGTGGATGACTTGAGTTCCTTGTTTGTCATGCTATTGCTGTTGCTGTGGCTTATTCCGATACTTGGATTGTTTTGGCTTTGGAAGGATGCGTCATCTAAAAGAGGGAGCCATATTGGGTGCCTTTGGGTACTTATTGTATTTGCTCTAGGTCCTATAGGCTTTATAGCGTACCTCATTGTAAGGAATTCAGATTGACGGAAATTCATAAAATTATTGGGCCATCAACAGTTATGTAAATTGTTTCGCAGCCAATATATAACGAAATTAAGGTAAATGTCGCATGAGTTTGGCACTTGTCTCAATTCGGTTCAATCCCTATGATTTAAACCAAATCCTAGTGCGTTATTAATCCGAAATATTGTTGACGAGGACACAAAAAATCAATATAATGTTGCTGAAACGCTTATGGGTGGGGGAACAAACCATGAACAAAAAAGAACAGATTATGAAGGATTTCAGAGACTTATTTAACAAGATAATGTGGCTTGATAGCTTTAAGATGAAAATCAGCCTTAAGAATTATAATCCTTCTGAAATACATTGTATTGAATATATTGGACAAAATGCAGATTCCAACGTGACAAAACTTGCGGAGTACTTTTATATGACAAGAAGTGCCATAAGCAAATTAACTAAGAAGCTCATAGAAAAAGGACTGCTCGAAAGCTACCAGAAGCCAGATAACAAGAAGGAAATCTACTTTAGACTTACTGAACAGGGAAAAGCAATTAACAAAGTCCATGAGAAATTGCACGAAGAATCTCAAGAACGTGATAAGGCTGTATTCGAGAAGGTAACCGAGGAACAATTTGACATTATGCTTAGTTTCGCGGAAAAGTATAATAGGCATTTGGATGCAGAAATAGAGAAACTGGGTGTAGATATTACATCTGGATTTATGGTGGGTATTTGGATGCAGAAATAAAAAAACCGGATGCAGATATTTCGTTAGGGACTATGATAGACTTTAATTTTACCTAACTCATTTTGAAGAGCTCTATGAAATGGGAAATTATATAAATAAATGCTTAGTATTGAGAATGGGCTGCTTTGTGACTGTTTTGTTGACAAGGACTCAAAATTGCGCTACAATTTTTTGTGTCCTAAGACTCAAAGATATCTCAAGAGGAGATTTTACTTGAGTTTACAATGTACAGAACAAACTTTAGACAAAACAGACAGGCAAGGAGCAAAAAATATGAATATCATTGGAATTATCGCAAGTCAGCGTAAAGAAGGCAATACCGCCTTTATCGTAAACAAAATACTCGAAGGTGTGAAGGAACAGGGTGCCGAAACGAGTATCTTTGGTTTCGCCAATCTTGATATCAAACCGTGCCGAGGTTGTTGGGGCTGCCACAAGAGTGATCGGGGGTGTGTTATCAAAGATGACATGCAGAAAATTTATGACGCGCTTGAGCATGCAGATGCCATTGTTTTAGGTTTGCCGATTTACATGGGACAGATGAGCGCCCAAGGAAAGATATTCACCGACAGGCTGTTTGCACGATTTTCTCCGAGGTTCTCCCCGTTCTTCAAAGAAAATGCCGTGAAACAAAAGCTGATCCTTTCGTTTAATCAGGGCAATCCTGATGCCGACTTGTTTAAAACGTATATTGATTATACAAAGCAAATGTTTGAAATGCTGGAATTCGATGTGAAAGAGGTACCTGTCGTAACCGGCTTGCGAAATGGGCCGGCACACGAAAGAGAAGATCTGCGTACGTGCCTAAAGGAATTTGGTTCAGCATTGGTGGTATATCCATAGTCACAATAATAACTATATTTTTCGTATAGTATGAATGGTATGTGCTGATAAGAAGACAGAAGTGGAAAACAGTTTCAAACTGCAATTCACTTCTGTTTTAATTTCCTATTCCCTAGACCCTGATTAAAATGTTCAGGGTCCTTATTCATGAGAAATTCACAACTTGTTCATGAGATAGTCGTATCCAAGGGTTACACTAAGAACATAGAAAAGCAGATAAATATTGCGAAAATAAAATATAGGGGGAATAACAATGAAAAAGTTAACGAAGAAACTTACAGCAATCGTAGGGGCCGCAACTTTGGCAGTAGGGCTTATGGCTTTACCGGCTTTGGCAGGAACGACTCAGGGACAGGACAATGGCTGGTTTGGTCAAATGCAAAACTATATGCAGCAAACATTCACCGGTTCATCTTCCGTACCCGGCTCACCAAATGTTCCAACGTCAAGTTCGGGTAGTGTAAATTCACCTTATAGATATGGAATGATGGGTGCTTACAATGGTTCAACCAGCTATGGTGGATATGGAATGATGGGCGGTTACAACGATTCAAGTAACTACGGTGGATACGGAATGATGGGTAGTTACAACGGCTCAAATAGCTATGGTGGTCGTGGCATGATGGGTGCTTGGTAATAGGAACATCATGGCAGTTAGCGAAGGTTACAAAGAATATGTAGTAGACCAATGTTCTATAATTTTGATTGACGCCAGGAAGCGTCTTTTTTTGTTTTTTGTGAAGGAAATGCGTTGAAAAGCGTTGAATTATAGATAAATCTTTGGTATAAAAGAAAAATTATGTATGTTCAGATCGTAGTCTCTAAAGCCAATCAATAGAAAAACTGTCGAACTATTATTTCGAACTATTAAATGAATGAGGGGCAAAAATGAAGAACGATCAAGAACTTCAATCAGAGCAACTTAAAAGATATAAGTATATTATTGAGAATATAAAAGATGTCATTTGGGAAATGAATATGGACTTTGTCTTTACTTTTGTAAGTCCAAATGTTCATGATATGTTGGGTTATGAGGTTGAAGAAATAGTGGGACGCAAAATGCCTGACTTTTTGATAGAAGAGTCTAGGAATTATTTCTTCAATGAATCAACGCCACGTACAAAACGCCGAATTGACGGGGATACTGAAGGGATATTTTTATATGATGTTCAATTCATTTGTAAGAATGGATTGGTCAAATGGGTCCAAGTATCAGCTAAACCGATGTTTGGCGCCAAAAAATTTATGGGCTATATAGGTTCAACCCGAGACATTACTGAAACGAAAGAATATGAAAGTCAGTTAAAAGAATATATTGAGGAACTTAGGACACTAAATTCAAAGCTTGAAAAAATGGCTACCCTAGATGTTTTGACAGGAGCATATAATAGGAGAAAATTTGATGACGACCTAAATGCATTAATTGTAGAAAAGGAAAAGCACGGTATCATATTTTCTTTGATATTCTTTGATCTAGATCATTTTAAAACTATCAATGACTGCTATGGACATAAAACTGGTGATATAGTTCTACGGCAAATTTCTGAATTGGTATTAAAGAATATAAGGACGACCGATCGTTTATTCCGCTGGGGAGGAGAAGAATTTATTATACTTTTAAATGGATCAAATTTCAAAAATGCTAAAAAGGTTGCCGGAAAACTATGGCGAATTATACAAAACCACGATTTCGGAATTAGCCGAAAAATTACAATTAGTATGGGTGTTGGAGAGTATAAACTGGGCGAAACAACTGACCAAATAATAATTAGGTTGGATACAGCATTATTGAAAGCCAAGTCTGAAGGGAGAAACCGTGTTATATCTTGTTGACAGCAATTTTAATACCAAGTTATTTCATCAACCATAATACACTTCATTAAATTCGAACACATAAGACGATGAGCGATGCAGAGCGTTGCTTGACAACTTCATTTATAACTATACCATTGGGCATTTTGGGTAACGCTCTGAACATAGGTTACACATTAGAAAATTGAATAAAGAAAATAATGTTTTTCTATAGACCTGGAGTATTTAGAGAGTTAAGATTTATCTAAGTAATCTAAGTAGAGGAAACATTATAATTAAATTTGTGAATGTACGTACAATATCAAGTTTAGGTTTGCGTACTGAAACAAAAATAAGAGGGATCGAGCCGAAATAATCGGTTGAAATAGCTAAAATGAAGGTGGAGGTTAACTATGAGCTGCCAATGTCGAGAGTGTAGAGGAAAATCCTGTGTATGTATGCTCTGTTCTCAAATGAAAAATTGTGGATATGCAATGTTGGATGATTGCCGGTGGGAGGTTATACAAGAAGATGCGACTAGAGTCGGAACAATAAAGTTTCAAATATTTTTACGCAATACTCATATGGATATTCCTGGACGAAATGCCACTATCATGAGTTAAACAATACTATACCATTTCAAAACAACATTAGTAACTTTCCCAGGCAATAATAAAACGCTGTCTGATTGATCTTCAGACAGCGTTAATATTAACGTGTAAATTGCTTAAGGATATAAACCAAGCCTACAACCCATTCCCATACCGCTTCCCATTCGATTTCCTGCACCGCGTCCCATACCTTGTCCGCCCATGAGTCCGGAACAATTGCCAGTTCCATTACATAAGGCTTGATTGCTTTTTATTCTTTCATAGATTTGATCCGCCTGTTGTTGGGTTAATTGGCCATCCGTAACCCTTTGCTTAAGTATGGCCTTTTTTTGTTCTAACATTTGAGCTTGAAATTCTTCTAACTTTCCGGCTTCTTTAGCAATAGTCCCATAAGTTTTACCTGAAGCTCTTTCTTGATTGACATCAGTGATTGATTTTCCAGTGACACTTGCCGCTATGTCCGCAGGTGTCTGATATACAGCGGCATAAGCTGTCCCGGCAACCCCTAACATTCCCAACATAGTTAAGGTAACTGCAAGTTTTTTGTAGATTCTCATCAATCCACATCCTTTCAATAATTTATTGCAACTCAAGCTTACAAGGAAATTGTGGCAAAAATATGGCAAAACTTTGAACCTGTTTTGACATTAAGTGTGCCACAAATTTGTCACAACCATGAAACAAATTAATGGTAAAATTAATTGGAGTAGGGGGGATATTATGAAGAAGTTTCTTTTAATTGCCGATGATAATGAGGGTATCCTCGATATCTTAAAAACCTATGTGAGTAAAGAAGGCTATAATCCGATCGTTGCCCGTGATGGGGAAGAAACGCTCCTGAAATTTGCAGAGTATCAACCTGTGCTGATTCTCCTAGATGTTCTGATGCCTAAGAAAGATGGTTTTACAGTTTGCCGAGAAATCCGTCAAAATTCGTCAGTCCCAATTATTATGATTACAGCAAAAGGGGAAGATGGGGATCGAATCATGGGTTTAGATATCGGCGCAGATGACTATATTGTCAAGCCATTCAATCCCAGTGAAGTTATGGCTCGAGTCCGAGCAGTTCTTAGAAGGCTTGATATTTCAGAGGAACAAAGCGGCGACGTGATTCACTACCCTGGGCTTGTTATTAGTCTTTCAGATTATGAAGTACAAATTGAGGGACGGCCAGTTTCCTTAACGAAAAAGGAACTTGAACTTTTATGGGTTTTAGCCTCGAACCCGGGAAAAGTTTTTTCGAGAGACAACCTTCTCAACAGTGTTTGGGGCTATGAATATTTTGGTGATGCACGGACCGTAGATACTCATATTAAAAGACTGAGATCAAAAATGAACATTCCAGACAAACTTCCTTGGGATATTAAGACGATATGGGGTGTTGGTTATAAGTTCGAGTCTCAGAGTCGTTAATAAAATCAATAACTTAATAAAAAACAAACTGGCCGTTAAATTGGCCTTGAGTTTTATTGTAATAATCACTATTTGTATGATTACCATTGGTGCCTTATTTATGCAGCTTTTTAAGCAATATGCCTTTGAGAGCCGAGAAAAAACAATGGTTACAAGTGCGAGAAGCATCGCAGCCATGGCGGCTGAAGTGATGGGCAATTCTATAGGCAAGACAGCAGGCCCGAGTAATCCCCTGAGAGGTTTTGGCGGTTATCTTCGTTCACTCGACACCATCACTGAATCCAAGGTTTGGATTACGGATAACAAAGGCAATCCCGCCGAAATTTCCGGCCGCATGCAAGGGCAAGGAATGGGGCAAGGAATGGGGCAAGGCCGAGGATTTGGCTATGGAGCAGGACAGGGAGGGCCTATGGGAAGCGGTGCCGGACAAGGCATTTCGACGAATGCAGGTCCTTTGCCTCCAGAGGCTGAAAGAGTAATTCAGGATGTTCTTCAGGGCCAGGAATCTACCAGCGAAAGTTTTAGCAGCCTGTATCACGAAGCTACGATTACCGTTGGTGTTCCAATTTTTGATCATCAGCATAAAGTTATAGGAGCAGTCCTTTTACATACTCCTGTGACTGGAATCACCAGTGTTCTGAACAAGGCTGTTGGTATTCTAGCTGTCAGTCTATTAGTGGCGCTACTCTTAGCTGCGGCTTTGGGAGTCATGTACTCCATTCTTTTTACACGTCCTCTAAAAGCAATGAACCGCACGGCTCTTGAAATTACTAAGGGGAATTATCAGGCAAGGACAGGCATCACGCGAGACGACGAACTAGGTCAACTTGGGAATTCTCTCGATCTTTTAGCGAGAGAACTTGGTTCAACGATTAACCAACTCTTTCAGGAAAAGGGAAAACTCAAAGATATTATATCCAGCATTTCTGAGGGTATTATCGCATTTAATATTAATCTCGAGCCTGTAAGTGTTAATTTTGCTCTTGCAGACATCATGAATAGGAACGATCCTTATTCCTTAGACGATATTGACAGAGATTTGCAGGAGTTAGAGATAAAATCTAAAATGGTTCAAGTGATGAAAACTAAGGAAACTTTACAAATTCTCCGCACTCGGTCGGATAAGGTATTGCGATTTACGATTTCCCCTATCATTGATAAACATGATACCATTACCGGGTGTGTTGCTTCAGTTCAGGATATCAGCGAAAATGAGCGCCTCGAACAATTGCGTCGAGATTTCGTTGCAAATGTATCCCATGAATTTCGTACTCCTTTGACAGTCATCCGAGGGTACCTTGAAGCGATGGTTGATGGAACTCTGGATTCGCGAGTGGATTTTCAGCAGACTTACCAAAAAATGCTCCAGGAAACTCATGGTTTAGAACGACTAGTTAAGGATCTTCTCGAACTTTCTCAGCTTCAATCAGGTAAAATATCTATAAGCCAGGAAGTGATTCATTTTCCAAGCCTGCTTGAAGATACCATTAAAAATTTGCAAACACTTGCCGATAAAAAATCCATTAAATTAAGCTATTCCATTAGAGAAGAAGTTCCTCCTTTTATGGGAGACTACAATCGATTACGTCAGCTCATCATTATTTTCCTCGACAATGCCATCACTCATTCCCCCAATAATAGAGGAGTTTATATTGAGACCAATGTGGAGGATAAGAATGCTTTGATACTTCGGATAAAGGATGAAGGATATGGCATAGCTGCAGAGCAACTGCCGCATATTTGGGAACGCTTTTACAAAGGAGATCAGTCACGAAACAGTAAAGGGACAGGACTTGGTTTAGCAATTGCCAAGGCCCTAATTGAATTGCTGGAAGGTAAGATTGAAATCCATAGTGAGTTGAACCAAGGTACTAGGGTAACAATAAAGATTCCCCTTCAATTTCTCTCTTCCTCGATGGTCGAATAGCTCTTTGGGAATATTTCCTTAACAAAGCGCAGAGTCTAGTTTCAAGGCCAAAAATCAAGATAGGAAAGTTAAGGTGGATTCATGGGAAAAGTGATTATCGTTGAAGGAAAGACAGATAAGCAGCGGTTACAAGAAATTCTGGACGAACCTGTAGAAATTGCATGTACCTATGGCACCATAGGCGAAGATAAATTGGAAGAATTATTCTCTGTGTATAGTGAGGATGAGGTCTTTGTTCTGTTGGACGCAGATTATTCGGGGGACAAAGTCAGGCGTTTATTTAAACAGGACTTTCCCAATGTGCGTCACTTATATACTCATAGGATGTACCGTGAAGTGGCAACAACCCCCTATCATGTATTAGCCCAAATCCTTGAGGGCGCCCATTTTATTGTGAAATCTCCGGAGGATCAGGAGGATAATTAGATTTTATCACTGCAGCGTAAGATAAAACGACTGTAACGATTTGCCCTCGTTACGGTCGTTTTTACTAACACCCATTCATTGCAAAGGAGTACCATAGATCGCGAAAAAATCGATTGTTTCTAAAATCCATAAATTCCTTGGAATTTTGTTATTAATTGAATAAGAATTAAATATCTATAAGATAGGAATTTGTATTGAAGCTGCCAGGAAGTATTTCCATCGCACCTAGAAAACTTTTTAATTTGAATAGTAGGAATATTAAGATATATCTAGAATTATTAGGTAAGCTTTAATTAAATTAATTTGTATTAAGGAGGTTACCTATGAACGATGACGTGGTTTTAGAGGCTCGTTCGCGGGCTGGAAACAAATTTAAAGAAGGTTTTAATTGTTCGGAATCAATTCTTCATGCCTTTAACGAACTGCTTAACAATCCCCTAAGTTCTGAGAGCTTGAAAATGGCGACTGGGTTTGGAGGAGGGCTAGGGTATGCCGGCTGCATGTGCGGTGCCTTGACAAGTTCGGTGATGGTTTTGGGGCTTTACCAAGGACGCATCACTCACCAACAAGATCGGGAACCGCTCTATAATCTAGCCCACGAATTTCATGACCGTTTTTCCGACCAATTTGGAGGAACATGTTGTCGAGTTTTAAATCCCCACGATTTTGATTCCCCGGAACATTTAAAGCATTGTTTAAAACTGACGGGAGGAACTGCCAAACTTTTGATGGAGTTCATTTTGGAAAAAAAGCTGACATTAGCGGAGAAATAGCTGCTTTACATGAGGCAAAAACCTAAACGTAATCTTAGCACAATCCTATCTGTAGAAATCATGAGTTCTACTTAAAGGGTTGTGCTAAAATTTTGTTGTTGTTTCATACAACAACAATTGTCGCCTATATTCTTTCAGCTTATGGGACTGGGCTTTCGAGAATTACGAGAAAAGATGTCATTGCAACCTATATGAAGCTTATGACTGAGATACTAGCTATTGCTAAAAGCGGTTCGGATTTATTGATTAAAAATGGCTGGATGGAAAAGGTCCTAGAAACTGCAAATCGTCGAAAATTAACTCATTAATTTTGAGGGCAGAACTTATACATAATTACCCCAATAATAAAAAGAATGGGAATAAGGATAAAAAGAGCATGGATTCTCTTTTTTTATCCAATCGTAAGACTCCTACTTCTTGTAAGTGGGAGTGGGTTTCCCGTACGAGACATTTGTTATAAGGCGTTTAGAGGAATGCGTCACACTTTTCACAAAGTTGCCAATTCAAAGAGCGGCTTTTATTTCTGTTCGAATCATGGTATTATGCAAGCAAAGCCATAACAAGTTATCGATGATGTGAGAATACTTGGCAACAAGGTCATAGACAAAGCGCTATGGCCTTAAACATATTTTAGCAATTAAGCCTTAAAAACATATTTATAGTTCAAGGCAAATGAAGGTTGGAGGTAAGTATGGAATCACAAACTGTCAAGAGGATCTATGTTGAAAAAAAACCTGGTTATGATATCGAGGCTCAAGGATTATTAAGCGATCTGCGCGAAAACTTAGGCATCAATTCGTTGTCAGGTGTCCGGATTATCAATCGTTACGACATTTCCGGAATTACAGATGAAGAATACCAACAATCCTGCTCAATCATTTTTGCTGAGCCGCCTCTTGATTCAATTTACGATGAACGCTTGGATATCTCGGCTCAAGACAGAGCTTTTGCCATGGAATACCTCCCCGGTCAATATGATCAGCGGGCGGATTCAGCTGCTCAATGTCTTCAAATTCTTACGCAGAAGGAACGGCCGGCGATTGCTTCTGCAAAAGTTATTATTTTAACAGGCTCGTTAACTGAAGAAGATTTTCAAGCCATTAAACATTATTGCATCAATCCGGTGGAATCCAGGGAAGCTTCTTTAGCTAAGCCCAATTCTCTGGAATTTGAATCCGTCCTTCCGCCAAATGTAGAAGTGATTTCTGATTTTACGCAAAAATCACCGGAAGACCTAAGGAATTTTTTTCATGAAGCTGGTTTAGCTATGAGTTTTGAGGACTTGATGTTTTGTCAGTCCTATTTTCGTGATACCGAGAAGCGGAACCCAACGCTTACCGAAATTCGAGTCATTGACACATACTGGTCAGACCATTGCCGGCATACTACCTTTAATACCAAAATAGAAGAAGTTATCATCCCTTCAGGGGACTTTTCCGACCCTCTGCTTAAGTCCTATCAAGACTATCTAGCATCTCGGGATTTCGTCTATGCTGAAAAGAAAGACCATCGCGATATCTGCCTTATGGACCTGGCGGTTATAGGAATGAAAGAATTGAAAAAGAAGGGGCTGCTTACTGATCTCGATGAATCGGAGGAGATTAATGCCTGCAGTATAGTTGTTAACTTAGATCATGATGGCCAGTCTGAAGAGTGGCTAGTCATGTTTAAAAATGAAACTCATAATCATCCTACAGAAATAGAACCGTTCGGGGGCGCGGCAACTTGCTTGGGAGGAGCTATTCGTGATCCACTGTCAGGGAGGACCTATGTCTACCAGGCAATGCGCGTCACAGGAAGCGGCGATCCCAGAGGCAAACTGGAAGATACCTTAGAGGGGAAATTGCCTCAGCGAAAAATTACGCAGGGTGCGGCCGCCGGTTATAGCTCTTACGGCAACCAAATAGGATTGGCAACAGGACAAGTTGCCGAAGTCTATGATGAAGGTTTTATGGCTAAACGGATGGAAGTTGGGGCAGTTATAGCTGCGGCTCCCCGCAAAAATGTTGTCCGGGAGGTTCCAGAACCAGGAGATGTTGTCGTTCTGGTCGGCGGAAGAACCGGCCGTGACGGATGCGGCGGAGCAACGGGTTCGTCTAAAGAGCACACCTCGGAGTCTTTGTTAACCTGCGGGGCTGAGGTTCAAAAAGGAAATCCTCCCACGGAACGTAAGATTCAGCGCTTGTTCCGTAAGCCGGAGGTTAGTACGATGATAAAACGCTGCAACGACTTCGGAGCAGGCGGCGTTTCTGTCGCTATCGGAGAATTAACCGAGGGTTTAGAGATTAATCTCGACGCTGTTCCGAAAAAATATGAAGGACTGGATGGTACAGAACTGGCGATTTCTGAATCTCAAGAACGGATGGCTGTCGTCATCAGTGCAGAAAATTTAGAACCCTTTATTGCCTTTGCCCGCGAGGAAAACTTAGAAGCGACCTTAGTTGCTCATGTAAGTTCTAACCCAAGACTTAAAATGTCTTGGAGAGGTGAGACCATCGTTGATTTGAGCAGAGAGTTTTTAAATACCAATGGTATTAAACAAACGACTAAAGTACGGGTGAATCTGCCGGAGTCATCCCGTAATTACTTTAAAACGCTGCCCGCTGCCCTTAGTTCCTTCAACACTAAGACGAAGGATGCCAATCTGCTTGTCAAGGCATGGCTTACGAACTTACAGGATCTGAATGTATGCAGTCAGAAAGGTCTCGTGGAGAGGTTTGACAGCAGCATTGGCATGTCGACGGTGTTAATGCCTTTAGGCGGAAAATACCAGGCGACACCTGCTGAGGGAATGGTTGCCAAACTTCCGATGCAGAGCGGTGATTCGAAGGCTGCCACAGTAATGACCTATGGCTATAATCCACAGCTGGCCAAATGGAGTCCTTTCCACGGAGCTCTCTATGCTGTTGTCCATGCTGTTACTAAAATCGTCGCCTTAGGAGGAGACTACCGTAACGTTCGTTTAACCCTTCAAGAGTATTTTGAAAAACTCGGTTCTGATCCGGAAAAATGGGGAAAACCCTTCAGTGCTTTGTTAGGAGGGTTTTATGCTCAGAAAAAACTCCAAATACCGGCTATCGGCGGGAAAGACAGTATGTCAGGGACCTTTATGGATTTAAATGTACCGCCCACCTTAGTAGCCTTTGCCGTTAATGTTCTTGATGTGGACAAGGTTGTATCTCAAGAGTTCAAAAAAGTTGGCAGCAAGGTGGTCTTAATTCCTTCCCTGCGCGATAACCAAGAAATTCCTAACTTTGACCATCTTGCTAAAAACTACCGTAAAGTCTCTGAACTAATCCAAGCGGGATACGTTTTAGCTTCACACACCGTTGGCATGGGTGGAATTGCTGCTGCTGTCAGTAAAATGTCCTTCGGGAATCGCCTAGGGTTAACGATTACGGAACCAATGGACTTCCAGCGTCTCTTTAGCGCCGATTATGGATCTATCATTCTCGAAATTCAAGACTCCATTGAATTGGATCAGATCTTTGGGGATGTCGTCTATGAATTTCTCGGGACAACCCAGGATAATCCGATGCTTACAGTTAATGGATTTTCTTTTGCGATAGAAGAAGCCCAAAAGGCCTGGGAACAACCTTTAGAGAAAATCTTTCCTACTCTGACCGAAATCATGCCTGAACCAAGATCAATACGTTTTAATTCACGCAATATACAAAAACCATCCTTAAAAATTGCCAGACCGAAGGTCTTGATTCCTGTTTTTCCCGGTACCAACTGTGAATATGACTCAGCAAGAGCCTTTGAGAAAGCCGGAGCAGATGCAGAAACCCTAATCATCCGCAATTTAACACCTTCCGACGTAGAACAGTCCATTATGGAATTGACGAAAAAGATTGGTCAAGCCCAGATCGTCATGCTGGCAGGTGGTTTCAGCGCCGGAGATGAACCTGACGGTTCCGGTAAATTTATTGCCACAATGTTCCGAAACCCTCGGATTAAAGAGGCGGTTTCGGAGCTTTTAAACAAACGTGACGGGCTTATGCTGGGAATTTGTAATGGCTTCCAAGCGTTGATCAAGCTTGGCTTAGTACCTTACGGAGAGATATTAGATTTAACTTCAGAAGCGCCGACTCTGACTTACAATAAGATTGGCAGGCATGTTTCCTGTATGATTCAAACCAAAATTGTTTCCGTTTTATCGCCGTGGTTTAGCGGAGTGTCTCTCGGTGATATTCATACAATCCCGGTATCCCATGGAGAAGGGCGTTTTGTTGCTAGTCCAGAGGTCATTGAGACGTTGGAGGCCAAGGGACAAATTGCGACCCAGTATGTGGATTTCAAGGGTGACCCGAGCAACCACATTGAGTATAATCCCAATGGTTCATACGAGGCAATCGAAGGAATTACCAGTCCTGATGGAAGAATCTTAGGCAAGATGGCTCATTCTGAAAGAACGGGTTATGGAGTGGCGCTTAATATCCCCGGAGACAAATATCAGCCGATTTTTGCCGGCGGCGTAAATTATTTTAGAGGATAAATCTTAAGTATTTCCGCAGGTAAAGCCACCGAAATGGGTAAGGTTAAGCAAGGACGATATACAGTAATATTTTAAGAAAGCATTTCTTTTGCAGGGTTTCAGAATTGTATGTCGAAGACATATGCTTAGTCAATTTTTATGGGCATAATTTATCCGGTTTTTGCGACCCCCATTTCCATTAGTGGGGGGGGCTTCGTAAACTTCAGGCGGGGTAGAGTCCTCCTTCGCCGCTAAGCATCTCTATTGGGAAAGGCGGCTCGGCAATAATCTCCACTGGACATTATTGTATCTGAAGCCCCGATATTCAGCGTTAGCTGAACGAGTTCACTGTTATTGTTATTGAAAAATTCACACTGATCTTCAACACAAGAATTAGGAGATGAATGACTTGGAAAGTAAATTTGAAGCAGCTGTCGTAACAGAACAAGGTAAAACTATTGCGGTGATTTCAGTACAACGCCCCATCTTCCGTGACTCGGATAATGCGATTATGATTATTAAAGCTATGCTTCCGGTATTTCCTGGCATGCCGGTTGTCCTTATGACACTCGACCCCCAAGGAAATCCGGCTTATTTTGGCAGATCGGATCTTATACTTTTACTGGAATCCATCAACATTAAAGAAGCTGATTGGAAAGAGATAACTGCAGAAATAGATCTCAGCAAGACTTGCCCAACCAAAGAAGTGGAGGATGTATAAGATGATTTGATCTCCCTATCCCCAAAAACGTAGAGGAGGAAATTAGCTATGGAAAAATTTCTATTTGTGCTGAGTCGTGGACTAGAGGATCCTGTTCGCGCTACAAGGGCTTTTCAACTGGCGAAAGTCGCCAAGGAAAAAGGGCATGAAGTTAATATTTTCTTAGTTGATGATGCCGTTTCTTATGCAATTTTGGGACTGGCAGATGGTGTAACGGCACCGACAGGAGATAATGCGAAACAATATCTGGACTATCTCATCAGTCAAAATGTTTCCTTTTATGTATGCACTCCCTGTGCTCGAACCAGACTCTTTGGGGAGGATCAATTTATCAAAGGCGCACAATTATCAACCGCCGGTAAATTAATCGATCTGGCGGCAGAATCAAAAGTGTTCTCATTTTAATTGCCTGACCACTTTAAAAGGACATAATAAGTAAGGAACAGGAATATTAGCTGTACCCTATAGTTGGACACAGATAAGACGCTGTGTCGGCCAATCTATAGGGTATATTTTTATCCAATCGTAAGACTTCCACTTCTTAAGTGGGAGTAGGTCTCCCGAGTTCGCTTGCGATTTTCTTTCATTCATACCTCTTTAATAGTTACTTATCATTGATTAGTACTAGGCTAGTTTGGGTTACACTGAAGATATAAATTATCTATGATAAAGGAGAGATTTTCATGAACCGGTCATCTTCCTATATCTGCGTAACCCTGTTAGGTCTGTTGATTCTTCTAAGCGGATGTCATCAGTCATCATATCCAACGCCTGCGATTCCTTCAGCCGACAAGAACAGTACTGTTCTAGAAACCTCTAGCGTTCCAGTTTATCAGCGAATGGAAAAGGTTACCTCTCCTGAAGCGGCAATGCAGCTTCTTCTGGAAGGAAACCAGCGCTTTAAAGCAGGAAAGGTGTTAAATAAAGATATTAGTATAACCAGACGCACTGACTTATTGCGGAATGGGCAGCACCCCTTTGCAGTGATTGTCAGCTGTTCAGATTCAAGAGTCCCTCCCGAAATGTTATTTGATCAAGCTCTTGGCGATTTATTCGTCATCCGGGTGGCAGGAAATGTCATAACACCGGTTGAACTGGGGAGCGTTGAATATGCCGTTGAACATCTAAAGGTACCTTTAGTCGTCGTGCTTGGCCATGAAAGCTGCGGGGCGGTCACGGCTGCCGTAGAAGGAGGAGAAACGAAGGGAAGCATTTCTGCTGTGATTGCTAAAATTACTCCTTCAGTTATTCGAGCAGAGTCAGATGGCCTATCAGGAAACCCATTGATCGAACAATGCGTGAACTTGAATATTCAGAGCTCTGTTCAAGACCTTAAAAAGAGTCTAATCCTAAAAGAAGCGCTCGAGAAAAAACAGCTTCAAATTATTGGATCGAAATATGACTTGGACGAAGGGGGAGTATCAATTCTGAATTAGGGCAATGTCTTCAAGAAAGTTCTATAAAACTGAATTAAAGAATAATTAATACCATAGGCAGTAATGATCAAACTTCGATTGTTACTGCCTATATTTATGAAACTATCCATTAATTATGGCAGAATCAGGTGATCTCGCTCTTGCCAACTTGAAAACTGGATAAATATGCAATGCGATTATTGTAAATTGGTGTCGGAAAATTTTCTGTTGGAAAAGCCGATGTTCCAACTTTCTATATTTTATAATAAGAAATATGAAGCAAGCTTTATTATCTGAGCAAGGAACTGATTCGATCTGGAAAACAATTGCTAGTTATGAAAAAATTATCATCTGAAAAGGAGGGTAATCAATTATTAGTTTTAAGTGAACTGAAGAAAGGTAGGAATAAGGATGATTCGAAATTATACAAAGGCTTTGGCAGGGGTTGTGACGATGGCTTTTTTATTCCAAATGTATTCATTTCCCGTTTTGGCAGCTGAAAAGACTTCCACTTCTTCGACAATAGCCGTTTCCGTTGGAGTGACATCGCCTGAAATCACGCTAGAAAAAGCTCTTCAGATTGTAAAAGCAAATTTTAACATACCAAGTGATTTGTCAAACTTTACATCTAATTACAGTACCAATGACGAGCGGCAATCTTGGTCCCTTCATTGGAATAATCCGGATAAAGGCGGAGATTTTTCAGCTGAGGTAAATGCTGTTAATGGGGATATTTTGAGTATTAATAATTGGAAAAATGATGATCCGGCGTCAAGTTCAGGCCTTCCGAAGGTTTCCAAAGCTGAGGCCCAAAAAATCTGCGATTCGCTATTGACTCGGCTCTTGCCAGAGCGGGCCAAAGAGATCAAACAAATAACCAATGACCAAGAGGTTGTACCTCTTAATAATTACGGACCGGTTACCTATATGTTTCATTATCGGCGACTGGTTAACAATGTTCCTTTTGCGGGCAATGGTGTAGATATTCAAGTTTCCGGCAGTGACGGACACATCATTTCCTATATGCTAAATTGGAGTGATATTAACTTCCCGGAGAATAAAAATGCGATTAGTGAAGCTCAAGCGAATCAAGCTTTTGCTTCATTACCGTTTTTTAAACTTCAATATTGGATGCCCACACCTTACCGGATCCTGACAACGGGGCAAAAGCAAGATGCAAAACTCGTTTATCAATTATCCAGCCCGAGCGCTGGAGCGATTGATGCCCTGACAGGTGAACCTCTTAAGCTAAATCCCGGTGACTGGATTGCTCAGAACTCAGTGAATGGCGGCATGGGAGATAAAGCGAGTAGTACCAGTTCTGCTTTTCATAGTTCACAAAGCTTGACTCCTCAGGAACAGCAAGAGGTAGATAAGACCGCGAAACTCATAAAACAGGATGAAGCTATTGCAGATGTAAAACGTTGGCTTAGTATACCGGACAATTTAACTCTGCGAAGTGCGAACTTAAGTACCGACTGGCGCAACGGAAACAATAGTGTTTGGAGTTTTGATTGGTTCACCCCCAACCCGGAAACCTCTGAGGGTAAAGCTCAATATCTGAGCGCCAGAATCGATGCTGCAACAGGAGAATTATTGAGTTTTAATCGTGGCTATCAACCCTCAGAAAAAAGCGAACCCAAACTAGACCATACAGCTATGCAAAAAATAGCTGAGGATTTTCTTAAAAAAGTTCAGCCAAGCCGTTTTAGTCAAGTAACTTTTGATGCGGACGACAATAGTGATCAGGCTAAAAAAGCCGTTTTACTTTATAATGGGAACAATTTCACCTACCATCGCATTGTCAACGGAATTGATTTTTTCAATAATGTAATGACTGTTTCTGTAGAACCTACTGACGGGACCATTGTTAATTACGATTTGAATTGGTCAGAACCTGCTTTCCCTGATCCGACAGGAACATTAAGTAAAGATCAAGCAGTTCAGGATTTTTTAAATCTGTGTCCCATGACGTTGACCTATGTGCGAATTTATTCCAATGGGATTCCTGGAGATGTCCGCTTAGTATATCTTCCTAAGGCAGAGGATCAGAGTACTCAGACTTCGAATGTTCTTGATGCCAAGAGCGGAGAATTGCTCGATTTTCAAGGCCGACCCCTTGATAAAGGGCCAAAGCCTTACATCTTTAACGATATATCAGGAGTTGAAGGTGAGCAAGAAATCGTAGCCCTCGGAGATGCAGGCTTATTCACTGATTACGGGAATAGTTTTAAACCTAATGATAAGATAACTCTCGGTTCACTCTTAAGGGCTATGTATTTAAGCCGTTATGGTGTGATGGGCAATACCTCCTTGTCTGACATGGATATTTTGACCCAAGCCAAAGAACAAGGCTGGTTAAAAGAAAATCTGCAGTCAGGAGATTATGTCAGCCGCGAATTATTATGCAGACTTCTTCTGCGTTATCTTCAGCTTAATAAATTTGCCGAATTAAAAAATATCTATCAGGTAAATTACCAGGATGCGGCGGACATATCCTCTGATGCTTTAGGCTATGTCGCCGTGGCGACAAGCACGGGAATTGTCAACGTCAAAGGTCAGAATTTTGCTCCCAGCGAAGGTGTAAGTCGTGCTGAAGCCGCCGCTGATTTATTCAGAGCTCTGACCTGGCGCAACTAATTAGGCTCCATGCAAGTATAAGTCACTAGGCAGCCGTCTGCTCCAGAAGCTTGACGGCTGCCTAGTTTTCTTTGCGGGATCTATTTTTGAAGTGTTAAATAGCAGAATAGATTTAGCTCTCTTGATTAGCCCAACGAGTTTAGAAGGAATTGAACTAGAATTGTTGAATAATAGATAAATATGTTTGTGAAACTAGGGCAAGCAATAATTCGACAACGATCCAATCAACAAATCTAGTAAAGAGAGGGAAATGTTAAATGCCCAATCGTCAACGATTGATAGCTGAATTTCTAGAATTAGTAAAAATCGAATCTCCAACACGTCAGGAAAGAAAAATAGCTGACATCCTTAAAGAGCGTCTAAGTGATTTAGGCTTGACAGTGAGTGAAGATCAGGCTGGGGAGGCAATTGGCGGCAACTGCGGAAATATCTTTGGCTATTTGAAAGGTAATCTTTCGGAAGCTCCAACTCTATTATTATCTGCTCATATGGATACAGTGAAACCCTGTCAAAACATTGAACCCTTTCAGAAGGAAGGAATAATAGGCTCTGCCGGAGCAACAATTTTAGGGGCAGATGATAAATCCGGCCTTGTACCAATTTTGGAGGCTCTAAGAGTCATTAAGGAAGAAAACCTTCCTCACGGTGATATCCAAGTAATCTTTAACATTGCCGAAGAAGGCGGCCTGAATGGTTCCAAGAACCTTGATGTCTCAAAACTGAAAGCCGATTTAGGCTTTGTCTTAGATTCCGGGGGAACACCCGGAAAAATCATTCTTGAAGCTCCTGGCCAAGACAGAATTAATGTATCCATTAAAGGCAGAGCGTCCCATGCTGGAATTGTTCCTGAAGAGGGGATTAATGCTATTGTAGCCGCGGCGAAGGCCATCGCCAAAATTCCCTGTGGACGTCTTGACGGGGAGACAACTTCAAATGTTGGCACAATTCAAGGCGGTATAGCGACAAACATTGTGGCCGAAAATGCGGAGGTTGTCTGTGAATCAAGGAGTCGTGACTTAAATAAACTTGAGCGTCTGACTGCAGAAATCTGTGCAATCTTCCAAAACTCTGCGCAGGAGATGGGGGCTGAGTCAGAAATCAAGGTTCAGCGCTTATATACACCGTTTAAACTGGCTAAAGAATCAAATATTGCTGTTTTAGCGGCCAAAGCAGCGGAAGCGGCCGGCCTCACTCCTGAATTTATTGCCACCGGAGGAGGCAGTGATGCAAACAATTATAATAAGTACGGTGTTCCCTGTCTCGTATTATCTACGGGTATGGAAAAGCTTCATACAACGGATGAATACATTAGGGAAGAAGACCTGGTGAGAACTACGTGTCTTGTTCTGGAGATTATCAAAGCCACAAGTTTAAAAACTAAAGATTTAACAGTAAAAGACTAAAGATTATAGACAGGATATTAAGCTTTAGCTTTAATCAAAATGATTCGAATTAATTGCTATGGCGTTAAACTTAAAAGGCGTGACCATACGAAATATTGGATCGTTTAGAGATTTAACTGAATAGCCAAAAGCTCTTGCTCTTAATATTTAATGCTATTAGGAAAAGGGGCTGATTCTTTGGGCTTTATAACCGATAAATAGTAATTGCTAATAGAAATCTATATACAAAATTATAAATTAAGCCAAACTTGAGGAGTGTAGAGAACGTATGAAAAAAAGCAGTCTTTGGTTTAAAGTTATTCCCTTTCTTCTAGGGTTAGCCTTGATTGTCTCCGGATGTGGAACTGCTGCATCGTCGACAACAAAACAACCATCAGCAAAGGCGAGTACTCCCATAAAAATCGGTGTGCTGCCGATTGAAGATAATCTTCCTTTCTATGTGGCTGAAAAAGACGGACTTTTTGCCAAGGAAGGGGTTCAAGTTCAATTAGTTAGTTTCTCAAGCGCTGTTGAACGCGATACAGCCTTGCAGGCTGGTCAAATTGATGGCGAAGTTGCAGATCTGGTTGCAGTTGCTTTGCTTAAAAAAATTGGAACTGATGTAAAAATAGCGACAATTGGCCTTGGCGCCACCCCGCAAGAAGGGCGTTTTGCCATTTTGTCGTCACCCAAATCTAATATTCGTGACCTCCAAGGCCTAAAAGGAGCTACCTTGGGAATCTCCGAAAACTCTATTATTGATTATGTCAGTGATCAGATGCTCAAGGACAAAAGTGTACAACTAAGTGATGTCAAGAAGATGTCCATTCCTAAAATGCCTGTACGTCTGGATATGCTGCTTTCCGATCAAATTAATGCCGCTTGCCTGCCTGATCCCCTGGCTTCTTTGGCTCAGGCTAAGGGAGCACACTTAATTGCTGACGATACCTATCGCAATATATCGCAAACAGTGCTTTTGTTCCGCACGAAAAGCATTCAGGATAATCCCGAGGGTATAAAGGCTGCCGTTCGTGTTTACGGTTTAGCCGGACAAGCTTTAAGCAGTCATCCAGAGCAATACCGAAGTTTGTTTTTAGAAAAAGCTCAGGTTCCTGCCGCTATTCAACAGAGCTACAAAACACCAACTTTTTCTAAGCTGCAGCTGCCTACTCCAGAAGAAATAGATAGTGTCATGAAATGGATGGAAGACAAGAAGCTGATCCCCCAAGCGTACAGTTATAACGATTTAGTTGACAAAAACCTCGTGCCTAAAGAATAAGGAGAAACACAGCCCGTGATAGAAGTGACGAATTGTAATCTTGCCTATGTTCAAGGAACAACATCGGTAAAGATTTATAATGATTTTAACTTAACCATTGAGACTGGTG
The DNA here is from genome assembly GCF_002196785.1 of Desulfosporosinus sp. FKA. Lineage (NCBI taxonomy): Bacteria > Bacillati > Bacillota > Clostridia > Eubacteriales > Desulfitobacteriaceae > Desulfosporosinus > Desulfosporosinus sp. FKA. Next base: position 40,430 of record NZ_NAHZ01000022.1, read on the forward strand.
AAAGTCTTGTCCTTATCGGTCCTTCTGGCTGCGGAAAAAGTACCCTGCTCTATCTTCTCGCGGGATTACTACGACCGACGGGGGGAGAGATTACAATTGGCGGAGAACTCTTAAAAAAGACACGCCAGCAGACCGCCATGATTCTTCAAGAGTATGGCCTTTTTCCCTGGCTCAATGTTGAGCAAAACGTTCGACTTGGTTTGAAGGTACGACATCAGCCTAAAAGAGTCTACCAGAGCCTGGTCGATGAAATAATTCACAAAATGGGGCTGGCAGATGTCCGCCATCATTTTCCCAGTCAATTAAGCGGCGGACAAAAACAGAGAGTGGCTTTAGCAAGGGCCTTAACTCTTAAACCCGATCTGCTCTTGATGGACGAACCATTATCTGCCCTTGACGCCCTTACTCGTGAGCGCCTGCAGGAACTTTTACTGGAGATCTGGCAGGAAGAGAGGCTGACAACGGTTCTGGTCACTCATAGTATTGAGGAGGCTGTTTATCTAGGGAGCCGTATCTTAGTGCTTAAAAATGGCCGCCCAACAGAAATAGTAGGAGAAATTCATAATCCTCAAGTTGGACAAAAAGGTTATCGGCAGACCTCCGAGTTTTTTCAAAAGGCAACCTACATCCGTTCTCTCTTAGAAGGAGGAACGGCAGAATGAAACAAGGCCAGGATAACGTTCGAAAACAATTTTTGGGTTATTTGGGTGCCGGGTTATTTCTGCTGGCACTTTGGCAGTATGGTGCCTGGGCTCTTAAGACACCACTTTTACCAACACCAGGCGCAGCCATTAGAGCAACGCTGCGCCTATTGCACGGAGATCTTGGGGCACACCTTTGGATTAGTACTTACCGAGTTCTGGCTTCGACTTTAATTTCCCTGTGTTTGGGACTGCCCCTCGGTTTGGTGATGGGATTTGAGAAGAGGATTGACCGCTTTTTAGCTCCTTTAATTTACCTTCTTTACCCAATCCCTAAGATTGTCTTTCTTCCTCTAATTCTTTTACTTCTAGGCTTGGGAGATCAATCCAAGATTTTTCTCATTACTCTGATCGTCTTTTTTCAGATTCTTGTAACGACACGGGATGCCGTCCGCAAAATACCATCCGAAACAATTTCCTCCCTGCGTTCGCTGGGAGGAAACCGGGGGCAAATCTATCGTTATGTGCTCTTGCCTGCAAGTTTACCGGATGTTCTAACCTCACTGCGTCTCAGTATGGGAACGGCGATTGCCGTATTGTTTTTTGCCGAATCCTTTGCTACGACAAAGGGGTTGGGATATTTTATTATGGATGCCTGGAGCCGGGCGGCACCGGATGAAATGTTTGCCGGGATCATTATGATGGCTATCCTTGGGGTTGGCTTATTTATCATTGTCGATTTACTGGAGACTTTTTTATGTCGTTGGCAGCATGTCAATAATCGTAACTAACAAATCTGCCATGTTATGCATCATTAGTTTAGTAAACAGGATAAAAGTGAACCTCTCATTCTTTGAATGAGAGGCCTCTTATTATTTAAGATCTATTTCTAGTTCTTAAAATAAGAACAGACAATCCTTAATATGATATAATTTTAGAGATCTGGCATTAGTTACTATTAAGCTTTCCCTTAAAACAATCATCCTCTTTGCGGTCGGTCAGTTATTAGTTTAAGAGTTTGGCCTTAAACCATAAATTGAACTCGTTCAGCTAAAGCTGAAGGATGGACTCTCTCCCAAGGTATGGGAAGTACTCCCACTTAAGAAATGGGAGTCTTGCGATAGGATAAACCATAATAAATGACGCTTGTTTGATTATGAGAGGAGATTTTATGCTTCTTTTTAAAGATCTCATGTGGTTTTTTAAGCTGGAGAAAAAAAGCTACATATCCGGGATAGTTGTCCTAGTTCTCGTCGCCTTTCTTAATTTATTTCCTCCCTATGTAGTTCGAGTTATTATTGATGAAATCAGCCGCGGAGTCCTAACGTCAATATCGCTGCTTCATTGGACGTTGTTGCTTGTAGGGACTGGCCTGGTAGTTTATGTTTTGCGCTTTTCTTGGCGTTTAATGATTTTCGGGGCGGCCAGTCGTTTAAGCAGGCTGTTGAGAAAGCAACTTTTTGATCACTTTACCCTTATGTCCCCGCAGTTTTATCAAAAGCAGCGAACCGGTGATTTAATGGCCCATGCGACCAATGACATTCAAGCCGTTGAAATGACCGCCGGTATGGGAGTATTGACTCTGGTCGATTCTTTAACGACCGGCGGATTAGTGATTTTATCCATGGCTCTATTTATCAGTTGGAAACTCACGCTGATTACACTGTTGCCCATGCCGTTAATGGCTTGGTCTACGAGTCGTTATGGGACGATGCTCCATAAGAGGTTTCATCGAGCCCAAGCTGCCTTTTCCGATCTTAACGATAAAGTGCTGGAAAACATTAACGGCATGAGAGTTGTCAAAGCTTTCGGAGAAGAAGAGACAGAATTAGAAGCTTTTCGCAGCTTATCTGAGGATGTGGTAGAGAAGAACATTGCTGTTGCAAAAGTGGATGCTCTCTTTGATCCGACAATCCAGCTTATTATCGGGATTTCTTTTTTTCTGGCTCTTATTTTTGGTTCAATTGATGTAATTAATGGAAGTTTAACCTTTGGACAGCTCACTCAGTTTACTATTTATCTAGGCCAATTTATCTGGCCAATGCTCGCTTTCGGCTGGTTGTTTAACATCCTTGAACGGGGCAGAGCGTCCTATGACCGAGTAGATACCTTATTAAAGATTAACCAGAAGATCAATGAAAAGGATGGAGCTCTTGACCGATTCGACAATGGTGATGTCACTTTTGCCAAAGCTTCATTTACCTATCCCGGAGGAAAGACACCCATTTTGCAAAACATTAGTGTTCGGGTCCGACAGGGCCAAACTCTGGGAATTGTCGGTAAAACCGGGAGCGGGAAAACAACGTTCCTCCGGCTTCTTCTGCGCGAATTTGACCTTAATGATGGAGATCTTCAACTAGGAGGGACTTCAGTTTACGATGTAACTCTCCAATCGTTACGCAGTAAGATAGGTTATGTACCTCAAGATCATTTTCTTTTCTCCACTACTATTGTTGAAAATATTGCCATGGGGAAACCGGAGGCCTCTTTTGCCGAAATCCAGAATGCGGCAGGAATTGCCGACATTCACGACGATATTTTGGGTTTCCCAGAAGGATATAATACGTTGGTTGGGGACAGAGGGGTTACTCTTTCTGGCGGGCAAAAGCAGAGGATTTCCATTGCCAGAGCACTTTTGTTGGAACCGGAAATTCTTATTTTAGACGATTCTTTATCAGCTGTTGATGCGAAAACAGAAAAGTCAATTTTAGAGAGTCTGCGCCAAATGCGGGTTCAAAAAACCACGTTTATATCGTCACATCGTCTTAGCGCTGTCGAAGAAGCAGACCTAATCATCGTGCTTAAAGACGGACAAATCAGCGAACAAGGTTCTCATTCAGAACTGATGGCACTCAATGGCTGGTATGCTGCCACTTATCGAAGACAACAGCTGGAATCCTTGCTTGAAGAGGGGGCGGAACATTAAGATGGTGATTCGACGCTTGCTTAACTATCTTGTCCCCCATAAAAAAGCTTTAACGGTTGCTTCTTTCCTCCTAATCCTTGCTACCTTTTCGGATGTCATCGGTCCTGTTTTGGTTAAGATTTTTCTCGATCAGCACTTAGTGCCGCGTTCCTTTAATCGGGGGTCACTAATCATCTTAGCCTCAAGTTATCTTGGCTTGAACATACTGTCGGCAATATTGCAGTATCGTCAATTAGTCAGTTTTAATGAAATTGCTCTCAAAATTGTCCAGCAGCTGCGAATTGATGTTTTCAGCCATGTACAGCATCTGGAATTTAGGGTTTTTGACAAAACTCCGGCCGGTGCCTTAATTTCTCGCATAACTAACGATACGGAAGCCATTAAAGAGCTGTTTGTGGGAGTTTTGGCTGCTTTCGTCCAGAATGTGGTGTTTATGCTTGGCGTTTTTGTGGCTATGTTTTACTTAGATGTGCGTCTAGCCTCTTTTTGCCTGATCCTTCTTCCTATTATTATCATCCTCATGATTTCATACCGCAAAGTTAGTACCAAGGTTTACCGTAGATTACGCAAAGAACTTAGTTATCTCAATGCCAAACTGAATGAATCCATCCAGGGAATGTCTATTATCCAGGCTATGCGCCAGGAGAAGCGCTTTCGTCAGGAATTTCAGACCATCAACGATAATTACTATCGGGAAGCAATGGCTAACATTCGTTTAGAAAGTTTGTTTGTTCGTCCGGCTGTTGACCTGATCTATACTTTGGCCCTAATCATTGTCTTAAACTATTTTGGGCTCCAATCCTTGACGGGGCCAATTGAAATCGGGGTACTGTACGCTTTTATCAACTACCTGGACCGTTTCTTTGAACCTGTCAATATGATGATGCAGCGTCTGTCTCAATTTCAACAATCTTTAGTTGCTGCTGAACGGGTTTTTGAATTATTGGATGATCACCGAATCACCTCGAAGGTCACTGCGCCGGATTCACCTGCCATAAGTCAGGGAAAGATAGAATTTAAAAATGTCAGTTTCGCTTATGATAGTGATGCCAGGGGAGCAATGGCCTTAAAATCAATCAGTTTTACTGCCTATCCAGGGCAAACTGTCGCTTTAGTCGGGCATACAGGCAGCGGCAAGAGTACCATTGCCAATCTGCTCATGAGGTTCTATCCGGTCACTCACGGCGAAATTCTCATCGACGGAATTCCTTTATCTAACCTCTCTGATCAGGAACTGCGGTCAAAAGTAGGACTTGTGGCTCAAGATCCCTTTCTATTCGTTGGTACTATTTCCAGTAATGTTGTTCTTTCCAGATCGGAAGTTAAAGAAACAGAAGTTCGAGACGCTGTTTCTTTCGTTCAAGCCGAAAGCTTTATAGGCAGGCTGCCTCAGGGACTTCAGGAGCCGATGGGTGAACGGGGGGCAACGTTATCCAGCGGACAGCGTCAACTTATCTGTTTTGCCCGGACTATTGCCGGTAATCCCAAGATTCTCGTTTTAGATGAAGCCACAGCCAATGTAGATACAGAAACAGAAGAAGCCATCCAAAACGCTTTAAGAAAGATGCGTCAGGGACGAACAACCATCGCTATTGCTCATCGGCTTTCAACGATTCAGGATGCCGATCTTATCTTAGTCCTCCACCATGGTAAAATTGTGGAGAGGGGGACTCATGCTGAACTCTTGGCTCAAGAAGGGTTATATTACAAGATGTTTATTCTGCAGCATGGGAGCAAAGATAAAGAAGAATAGTCAGTGAACTCGTTCAGCTAAAGCTGAACATCGGGGCTTCGATGGCGAAAGTCTCCAGTGGAGAAGGTATGGGATCATCCTCACTTGAAGAAGTGGCTATGTTATTAATGCCAGCGGAGTTCATAAGTTAGGTATTTTTGTCACTTGGTATTATGAACCAGGCCACAAGATAGGCCAAAAAACCTGTTCCACCCACTAAAAGAAGAAGTAAAGCACCTATCCTAACAAGACTGGGATCCAAATCTAAGTATTCAGCTATTCCGCCGCATACGCCGCCAAGCTGTCGATCTTGACTCGATCTATACAAACGTCTCGACATAAGATTTCCTCCTTTACCTTTAGGAAGTCTCTTGGGCCTAAGTGAACTCGTTCAGCTAAAGCTGAAGTTAACGAAGGGCCTTAAAAACTGGATAAATATAATCTCTCACTTTAATATGCATGAGGACGTAGAGATGTGACTAAGACGATAAAAATTTAAAATACGGGATATCCTGATTTTGTTACGAGATTACCTTAAGGATAAAGAAAACTTGGCACCAAGCCTCTGGTGCAGGCGGCTGCCTAGATGCACTTACTTTCCGATAGTAAAATAAAAAAGTCTAAGGCTTGTCTTTATAAAACTAGCCTTAGACTTTCCTATTTATGATAAAATCATGGTAAAAAATCTTCTAGGGTTATTCGGGAAGGAAGGTAGCGCAATCTGTCATTGTAGTAGTTGTTGCATTGGGGGATTGAACTTCGATTTTCTCTGCATGGCAATGATCTCCTGTACCATAATAATGACAGGTGTTAACAACACATTTAATTCCGGTATTAGGTTGAGGCATTTTCTTAACATTCATGTGGGCTATTCCTCCTTAAATTTAATTCTCTATTAGATTCTCCAGAATTAGAGTTTTAATGAATCCATTTACTTGTAAGACAGTAATAAGAATATATTGATGGTATAATATGGTACATGCTTGATTTATAGAGATAATTAAAAAATATGATGATAATAAGGAGGATTTAAGCTTGAGAAAAGTATTGGGAATTGTGGCTTCCCAGCGAAAATTAGCCAATGGGGAAATTCTGATTAAAGAAGCCGCCGCTTCCGTGGGAGAGGAGGTGCAGCTGGACCTAGTAAAGTTGACAGAGTTAAAGCTGCTGCCGTGTAAAGCTTGTTATGCCTGCTTAGGCCAGGATAAGCGCTGTTCCTTGGATGATGATTTATATTCCTTATTTGACCGGATCAAAGAAGCCGATGGAGTTATTTTTTCGTCGCCCTGCTACGCTTTGGGTCCCGCAGGAATTACAAAACTTTTCGGAGACCGGATTATCGCTCTTGCTCAACAAATTGATCAGATTTGGGGAAAGCCTTGTGTAATTATCGGGACAGCTGGAATAAAAGGTTGGGAAGGGTATACTCTTTCTGCCCTTATTACTTATGCACGGTTTTTGGGGTTGAACGTTAAAGACGCCCATATGTTTATCGGTGCTCTTCCTGGTGAAGCCTTAGTTGATCCGGAAGGCAAAGAGCGAATTAAAGCTCTCGGACAATCCTTGTTCGGTAATCCTCATCAGCTGGAAACCGGACGATGTCCTACCTGTTGGTCTGATCTCTGGAAATTCCCTGCTCCCGATCACGCTCTATGTCCCTTTTGCGGCCAAGAAGCGACGATCTTGCCCTCGGATCAGGGGAATTCCTGGCATTGGGAGTTTGGTCCTTCCGGCAGCCGCTTGACAAAAGATTATTTGAAGGAACATTTTCAAGTCTGGCTGAAAGACCAAGTTCAAGAATTTGTCAAGAGGCGTAAAGAATTAGCTCTGATTAGAAATCAATATAGGAGCTAATGCTCAGCAGGAGGCGGCTTTTGGTAGGTCGAAGATTCAAAAAACTCTTGTAATCTCAACCTCTATGGATTAAAATACGATTAATTAAAGACATTATAGGTGCCCTTAATAAGGGAGAATAGGGAACTGGGTGAGAATCCCAGACGGACCCACCACTGTAAACGAGGAGACTTATGCTTAAGCCACTGGGAAGCCGGGAAGGCGTATAAGTCGTTGATTCTAAGTCAGGAGACCTGCCTATAATGTAGAACATGAATCAAGGCAAAGTTCATGGTCAAAATTCTGTCTTTCAAGGCGGATTTATGACTATGAACTTTTTGTTTTGTTTGGGGAAAGGAGTTGAATAAGAGTTGGGGTATCAGGGGCGGGATATTGAAGCTGTTTTAATTAATCCGGAACAATATCTCATTGTGTCTTGTGATTCCTGTGGAGCAATTGGACAGAAGGATTTCGATGTCGTTAAAGTATCTTGGCGAGTTACAGGAAGAATGACCACGAGGGTTGCCTTATCAGAAGTCTTAGCTGTGGGCGCAGAGCCTCAAATTATGACCGTTGCCATTTCTAACGAACCCGATCCAGCAGGTGATGAACTATTAAAGGGGGTGAAAGAAGAATTAGCTTTTGCCGGTCTTTCTCTCTCCATGGCTGTAAGCACTGAGAAAAATATGCCAACCCAGCAGACTGGCCTTGGTATCAGTGTTATTGGTACTGTTGCTAAAGATCGGCTGCGTATTGGAACTTCACAAGCCGGAGATCAGGTATATTGTTTGGGTTTGCCGAAAGTTGGCTCAGAACTTAGCGATCCTGAGGACCCGGAAATAGTACAGATCATGGAGATAAGAAAACTCTTGGCAACTCCCGGGATCCATGACATTATTCCTGTAGGCTCAAAAGGGATTTTAACAGAAGCCCAGCAGCTTGCCTCAAACGCTAAACGGCAATTGTTTATTCATCAATCCTGCGGTTTAGACTTAAGTAAATCCGCCGGTCCGTCGACATGTCTTGTTTTCTCGGCATCTTCAGCTATTAGAGGAGACTTTATCACTTCGAACCTAAATCAATTAATGCTGGTCAAAATTGGTGAGCTGATATATTAAACATAAAGCAAAAAACATAAAAGATTGTAGTCATTCAATAACTGATTCGGTTCAGATAGTAGGATGAAATTGTTTTTCGTAAAAAAGTACAATGAAGTATTAGGGAGGAAAAATTCGATGAGTCAAATTAACGTAGAAGCTAAGGACGTCAAGCTGTCCGCCTGGAATGTTAAACGGCTTTCGATTATGGCTATTTTTCTGGCCTTGAGTTATGTGGGGGCACTGATTAAGATTCCCAGTCCAGTGGGAACCATTGGTATGGATTCGGCGCCGGGATTTTTCTGTGCTCTTGCCTTTGGAGGAATTGAGGGAGCAGTAGTCATTGCTTTTGGCCATTTATTAACATCGGCTGTTGTTGGCTTCCCTTTGACAATCCCCGTTCATATTTATATTGCTGTGCAAATGGCCTTATGGGCCGTGATTTATCGTTGGGTGAATAAAACTTTCGGCCTTATTCCGGCAGCCATTGCAGGCATAATCCTCAATGGAGTTGTATCCTCCTTTGCGATGCTGCCGATTATGGGAATGGGAGGGACTCTTGGGTTACTGCCCTTTCTCGTCATCGGTTCGGCCCTTAATGTAATTATTTCGGCGCTAGCCTATAAAGCAATCAAAGGGACACGGCTCATTTAGGCTCGTAAGGAGGAAACTGAGGAAACAATGGTAATCGAAACAACAGCAAGAGATCGTATTCACGACGGAAATGACAAAGCCATTGAACTTAATAATGTTTCCTATCAATATCCAAATTCTCTCCAACCAAGTTTACAAGGTATTAATCTCAGCCTAAACAAAGGACAGTTCGTTGTCCTGATGGGAGCTGCCGGAGCCGGGAAAACAACCTTGAGTCTATGCCTCAACGGACTAATACCTCAGCTATTCGAGGGGGAATTAACCGGCGAGGTTAAAGTGGCAGGCAGAAACGTGAGAAAAACACCTGTCCAGCTTATGTCCACAATTTTGGGCCTTGTCCTTCAAGATCCGGAAACTCAAATCCTTGGCCGTACCGTGGAAGAAGATACGGCCTTTGGTCCCCGTAATATTTCAGTTCCCTTAGAAGAAATCCAACATCGAGTTGATCGTTCCCTAGAAAAAGTACGGCTTAAAGGATATAACCAGCGTTTGACCGAGGAATTATCCGGGGGTGAGAAACAACGTTTAGCCATTGCAGGAGTCTTGTCCATGGAACCCGAAATCTTAGTACTTGATGAACCAACATCAGAACTTGATCCTGCAGGACGCTTAGAGATCTACGCAACCCTTGATGACTTGCGCCGAAAAAGAGCTTTGACCATCTTATTGGCGGAGCATTCCAGTGAAGAAGTGATCAACAGGGCGGATGAAATAATTGTATTAAATCAGGGGCAACTGGTTTGGCGTGGTGAACCATCTCAGCTTTTTCGCAACATTCCTTTATTGCAGCAGTATGGTATAAAACCTTTGCCTGTTAGTCTTGTAGGATGGAACTTATATGAAAAAGGATGGATAGCCTTCGACGAAATCCCCTTGGATCTCCCGTCAGCGGCACGTCTTTTGGAAAAACTGTTATCGAGTCCTAAGCAGTTTGCTGATAGTGTAAAGCAATTTTCCATCCAGCCGAAACAGCAAGCTTGGAAAGACCATCAGTTTGCGGAGGCCAAAGCCGTCGAAATCAAGGACTTGTTTTATCAATATCAAGCGGGAAAACCTATTCTCCAAGGAATTAATTTAACAATAGACAGCGGCGAATTTGTCGCCCTGATTGGCCAAAACGGGGCCGGTAAAACGACCTTAGCAAAACATTTGAACGGTTTGTTGAAACCGACAAGCGGAGAAGTCCGTGTCCACGGCATGAGTACCCAAAAGTATGATACTGCTCATTTGGCAAGAACCATTGGCTATGTTTTTCAAAACCCGGACCATCAAATTTTTTCCACCACCGTTGAGAAAGAAATTGAATACGGTTTGAAAAATAACGGTTTAACGACGGCACAAATCAAAGAACAGATTAATCAGGTCCTCAAGGAAACCGGCTTAGAGCGCTATCGTCATATTCATCCCTTTACCTTGGGAAAAGGGGAAAGGCAGATGATTGCCGTAGCCTCAATCTTAGTGTTGAAACCTCGAATCCTAATTGTTGACGAACCGACAACCGGTGCAGATTATTCTGGTGTACAGGCCATGATGAGGTTGATAAACCAACTTCATCAAGGGGGTACGACGATAATTATGGTAAGTCATGATATGGATCTTGTAGCTCAGTATGCTCAACGAGTTATCGTCCTGAAAGAAGGAAGTGTTCTCCTTGATGGACATCCTCGCGCAGTCTTTGCTCAAGAAAAGTTATTAGCGGATGCCGCCATTATTCCTCCGCAGCTCTGCCGCCTTTCCGCCTGCTTGAGTGACGTCGGCTTCTCAGAGACATTACTCTATCCCGAAGAATTTACGGCACTGTTCGAAAGAGGGGAAATGACAAAATGTTAGCAGCCTCTTCAGCGGAAAATAGCTTAATGCATCGTTTAGATGTTCGCAGCAAGATGCTGGGTTTTTTAGTGATTATCATACTTACTTTCCTTTTCCAAAATCCACTTTATCAGCTGGCAATTATCTCAGGTACAGTTTTTTTAGCCTTGGCGATAAATATCCCGCTGCGAAAGATAACCGGCCTTATCATCCCTCTGCTGCCAATTGTTATTTCCATCATTCTGCTTACAGGCTTTTCCTACTCGCCTCAGCACTTTGTCCATCTTTCCAACCGGAAAATTCTCTTTTATCTTTTCCCCGGGAAACATATAGGGGCTACTGTCGGGGGATTTTTAATGGGGACAACCTTTCTGCTTCGGATATGGAGTTTATTGATTGCTTCTTCAATCTTAACCTTCACAACGTCCCTCGAGGATTTTACTCAATTTTTTCAATGGTTGAAGGTTCCTGCTGAAGTATCCATGATATTGACGACAGCGCTGCGTTTTATTCCGACCTTAGACAAAAAAAGGTCCCTTATTCTGGAAGCTCAAATGGCAAGGGGAATGAATCTGCATGGGAAAGGAATTAGAGGTTCAATTCGTTCCTATGTTCCGATTATGATCCCCTTGTTTATTAACTCCATAATAATGGCTAATTCCTTATCAATGGCTATGCTGAATAGAGGGTACGGTTTATCTCAGGCCTGGCCGGTTCAGCCTAAAAAAGCCATTGCAGCTAGAGACTTATGGGCAGTTACGGTTATTATTCTCTTGTCTTTTTTAGCTTTATTTGTACGCTTTAAATTACGCTTCGGACTCTTATAATAAATTTAAGATTTGATTGACTGATGGTCTCTATAGGCGGTGAGATGAATGCCGCCCGTCAAATCATTGCCGAACACTAGTTCTAAATAGGTACTTGTTGTGGTAAAATAAGCGCAGTGGGATAATAAGTTTCTGAAATTTTAATAATTTATAATAGGAGATAACTATGGCGCGAAATAAAGATCGACATACCTGGCGCGAGGGATATACAACAGGCAGCTGTGCTGCAGGTGCTGCCAAAGCAGCTTGTCTTCTCCTGCGTGGAGATTGTTTGCCGGAACGAATCGAGATACCTTTGCCCAATCAAGCACGTTTAGGGATGCCGATCCATTCCGGAAGCCTTGAAGATTCGAAGGCGACAGCAACTATTATCAAGGATGCCGGAGATGATGCCGATGTAACGGACGGCCTAGAGATTCGTGTCTTCGTACGCATGCTTGCGGCTCAAGGAGAGGTTCATATTCGGGGTGGACAAGGTGTGGGCACAGTTACTAAAAAAGGTTTGGATCAACCTGCAGGTGAAAAGGCTATTAACTCGGTCCCCAGACGAATGATACGCGAAGCAGTACGGGAAGTTTTTCCTCAGGAAGAACTTGAAATCACCATTGAAGTTCCGGGTGGTGAAGAGACTGCTAAACGCACTTTAAACCCCCGTCTGGGTATTGTGGGCGGGATTTCAATTCTGGGAACGAGTGGAATCGTTCGTCCCATGTCCGAAGAAGCCTTCAAAACCTCAATTTTACCGGAGTTAGACCAGGCAGTGGCCTACGGGCATAAAGCAATTGTTTTAACTCCAGGACATTATGGATTTCGTGTGGCGACAGAAGGCTTTGATGTTCCCACAGAAGCCGTTATTCAAATGAGCAATTTTGTCGGTTACCTTTTGGAAGAAGCTGTTTACCGGGGTATTGAAGATGTCGTTTTATTGGGCCACATCGGCAAATTGATTAAAGTTTCGGGAGGTATCTTCCACACACATAATCGTGTGGCTGATGCGCGGACGGAAATTTTACTGGCTCATGCTGCCCTCTCCGGAATTAAGGCCGAAACCTTAAGAGCATTGGCAGAGTTCCCCACAACGGAGGGAGCTGCTATAGAACTCTTAAACCTTGGTCACCAAGCATTGCTTCATCATTTAGCTCATCTGGCCAGCGAACGGGCACAAGCTTTTACGTTTGGCCGTCTTCGAGTGGGAGCCATCATGACCTTACTTAATGGTCAGCCCGTAGGCTGGGATATGAATGCTCGAGAGATCGTTGAAAAACAGCATTGGAACGCTGGTAAGATTTAAGGGCTTGAGAGTAAATACGTTTATCCAGTTTTTAAGACCCCCACTTCTTGTAAGTGGGGGTTGGTCCTGATGTTCAGTTTGAGCTGAACGAGTTCACTTTGTTAAGAGAAGCCCTAAAATCGTGTGCTCGATTTTAGGGCTTCTTGATTATTATGGAATCTACGTAAGGATTTGTGTATATTAGGGCAGTGTATCAATATCATCTTGAATTGAAGTTTCAACAGTTGGCGACTCAGAAGAGAACGTAACATCTTCAGCTTCGGATTCGGATTCTGAGTCCACCTGAATATCTACCGCAGAAGAGCGGGCAATGTCAATGGAATTTAATTTTTTGGGTTTCAAGTCCTGCCAGAGGACTTGAAGATCTTCTTTAATTTTCTTTCCCTTATCGAGCAGGTTAGAGCCTGTTTCTTTTAAAGCCTCTGTTTGCTGAACTGTGCAGTCTTGAACTTGTTCGGCAAGATTTCCTGCTTTTGTTTGAATATCCTTACGTAATGCTTCCCCGCTCTTTGGTGAGACCATTAAACCGACAAAGGCGCCGGCCACTCCGCCAACAAGCGCCGCTATGGCGACGGAGCCGATACTCGCAGTTTTTTTACCTTCGGGCATATTATCATAAACTCCTTTCTTTGCACGTTATGCAAAATATCTTATTCTTTAAGAGTCAGTGAAGTGCTAAATAAATTATGGTATAATACAGCAAAAATGGATAATAAGGGTATACCCTTAACAAGAGAATTTTTTTTAACTGCTTAAATTGGCTTAAAACTAATTGCTAACATTGCCTAATTAAGAAATAAACTATAAAATAGATTTTAATCAATGAAAATGGAAAAAATCAGTTTAAATTATTTTGAAAAGAGGAATTTTGCTAATACTTATAGAATACTCAGATAATCAGATGACATGACATAATAAAACATCTATTTAATGAAACATCATTTAGGGTTTATAATTTTATAACAAGTACTTAAGGCTCCTCAGTCAACGAGGATTTAAAAGGGGAAGCCGGTGAAAATCCGGCGCGGTCCCGCCACTGTGAACAAGGAGTTCTCTTCCATTCCTTTAACCGTTTTGAATAAAGGAAGAGGATGATGATTTGAAGTCAGAAAACCTTCCTTAAGTAATTCACGGTCCTACGAGCGATAGGAGATGTGTGTGTTTATTAAGGATAAACCATACGAGCCGCTCAGGCTCTTTTTTAATTGTCCCAAAGTTCCAAGGCAGGTTTTGGCCAAACGTTAGTCAACCATGGAAGAAGGGTAATCAATGTTAAAGGTAATTGGAATCGGGCCCGGAAGAACAGAATGGCTGCCGCCGGCCGTTAGAGATTTGGCTATGAACTGTGACGTTTTAATTGGAGGATCTAGAGCTCTCAAGCTTTTTCCTGATTTTTTGGGTGATCAACACTGTTTAATAGGAGACCTTAAGGCCAGCCTTGAGGTCATTAGAACGGCCTTATTGGCTAAGAAAGATATCGGCGTTCTTGTCTCGGGTGATCCAGGTTTTTTCAGCCTTTTGCCCAGATTAAAAAAAGAATTTCCCGGGGAGCAAATCGATGTTTACCCCGGTATCAGTTCTCTTCAATTTGCCTTTGCCCGGGCAGGACTCCCTTGGCAAGAGGCTGATTTTGTAAGTGTCCACGGACGAGATCTATCAGTACTTCCTACTCAAATAAGGCGTCTGACGGGAGTATTAACCGGAGGGTCGAACACTCCGCAAAGAGTCGCCCAATTTTATCTTGATCTTGGACAAAATCCAAATATTTCAGTAGGGAATGCATTGGCTTACCCCGAAGAGCTATGGCAAACTATGGATGCCAATCATTTGGCTCAAGAAGCTGCCCCCTTGAAGAATGCAATTCTTATTTTGCATCCGGAGCTGACTTCGCTGATCGACGATCAGGCAAAGAATTCAGCGAATAACGTACGCGGAGGACGAATAGGGATACCGGATCAGGAATTTTTGCGGGGAAACGTTCCTATGACCAAGTCAGAGATTCGAGTTCAAGTACTCGCTAAAGCTCAAATTACCAGATCTGACAGTATTGTTGATATTGGGGCGGGTACTGGGAGTATTAGTATTGAAGCTGCCGGCTTAGTTCCGGAGGGAGTTGTCTATGCTATTGAACATAATCCCGAAGCTCAAGCCTTGATTCTTGCTAATCAGGAGAAGTTTGGTGTTTCTAATCTTCGTTTGATTCCCGGAAGCGCACCCGATGTTTTTCCGGAACTTCCGCCGGTTAATGTCTGTATCATTGGAGGAAGTAAAGGGCGGCTGGAGGATATTTTATTAAACGTTCCGCTCCTTGAAGGGGGAAGGGTCGTCATTACAGCCGTCACCCTTGAAACCATGTCTCAGGGAGTAAAATTACTTTCAGAACTGGACTATCAGGATATTGATATTGTTTCTCTTCAAGCTGTCCGCTGGCAGCCTGTTCATCATCTGCATATGGCCCAAGCCTTAAATCCTGTCTTTATATTATCTGCACGAAAAGGGGTAAGATCATGACAACAACATGGGGTAAATTTTATGGAGTCGGAGTCGGGCCAGGTGATCCTCGCCTCTTAACTCTGCAAGCTGTTGAAGTCCTGCAAACAGTAGATTTGGTGGCTATTCCCAAATCGAAAATGGAGAGAGAAAGTGTTGCTTGGGACATTGCTAAAGTCCACTGTCCTGCTAATGCTCGTTTGCTGGAATTGGAAATGCCCATGACGGCTGATCAGGAAGTTTTAGCCAAGGCCTGGCGGGACGGAGCAGAAATGCTCTTACAGGAGCTGAAGCAGGGCAAATCAATCGCCTTTATTACGTTAGGCGATCCCTCCTTATATAGTACTTACAGTTATCTGCTGAACCTTCTCCAAGAGCAATTACCGTCCGAATTAATTACGACTGTTCCTGGTATTACAGCCATGGCAGCCGCGGCCGCGAAAATCAATTTGCCGCTTGCTACGGGAGATGAGCCCTTAGTGGTCCTGCCGAGTACGGAAGACGTTGGCCAATATCTTGATTTTCCCAATTTGGTATTGATGAAAGTTTCGCGCAGGCTTCCGGAAATTCTCAACCTTCTCCAAGAGCGAGATCGAAAAGCTGTTTTACTCACACGTTTAGGTCAGTCCGGGGAGCAAATCTGCTGGGAACCGAAACCGGAAGATTTCCAATCCACTAAGATCGATTACCTTAGTCTGCTCCTGGTGAAAAAGAATTTATTAGGGAGGGAAAACGGTGAGCGAAAATAAACCAAAGGGAGAAGTTATCTTTGTGGGTGCGGGTCCGGGAGATCCGGAACTGATCACCCTCAAAGGGTCCCGGGCTTTGGAGAGAGCAGATCGGGTCATTTACGCCGGCTCTTTAGTCAACCCGGATTTGCTTAAGCTCTGCCGGCCGGGAACGCCTTGCCACGACAGTGCCTCCTTGACTCTTGAAGAGGTGGCCGCATTAATGCTCGAAGGCACAAAAAAAGGAGAAACTATTGTACGTCTCCATACGGGAGACCCGAGCATGTACGGCGCAATCAAAGAACAATTCGATCGCTTAGACCAAGAAGAAATTTCTTATTCTGTGGTTCCGGGAGTCAGTTCAGTTTTTGCCGCTGCGGCGGCGGTCAAACGGGAGTTCACCCTGCCGGATATCAGTCAAACCTTGATTCTTACCCGTTTGGCCGGACGGACTCCCGTACCGGACCGGGAAGCCTTAACCCTTTTAGCGCAGCACCAATCCAGCATGGCGATTTTTCTAAGTGTACAAGATATGGGGTCTGTTGTTGAAGCCTTACTTGAGGGAGGGTACCCCGTTTCCACTCCCATCGCTGTGATTGCTAAAGCCAGCTGGCCGGATGAAGAAATAGTCGTTGGAACGTTGGAAACGATTGCCGATAAAGTAAATGCTGCCGGAATTCGCAAGCAAGCTCAAATTCTTGTGGGAGATTTTCTGGATCCGGCAGGAGGATATGCCCGTTCCAAGCTTTATGACCCAACGTTTACTCATGAATTCAGACAGGGAAAAGAGACGTGAAAATAGCGTTACTGGCTCTAACAGATCGAGGCTTGGCAACGGCCTTGCGCATTGGGGAGAATCTTCCTGCTTCAGCCCTATTGACCTTTTATCTGCATGAAAAAGCGCTCACAGTCAGCGCAGGAAAAATCCCCGAGATGATCCCAGTGCAATCCTTTCAGCATTTACGCGAACTCGTCCCAACGTTATGGCGGGATTGTTCAGTACTTATCTTCATCATGGCCTCGGGCATTGTGGTTCGGCAGATCGCCCCGCTCATCGACCGGAAGGACCGGGACCCCGCCGTACTGGTTTTAGACGAGGCAGGAAATTTCGTGATTCCCTTGCTTTCCGGTCATTTAGGGGGAGCGAACGCCTGGGCGAGAGACATCGCCCAGCATCTCCAAGCCCAGGCGGTTATTACCACGGCCACAGACGGCCGGGGAATTACGGCACCTGATGAATATGCTCGAAGGTTTGGCTGGAAGGTTGAACCAATTGACCATTTGCCCGTCGTTAACCGGTTGCTTTTGGAGCGAGGTTATCTTAATGTACTTAAACCAAATGATTTTTCGATTGATCAACGTTGGTTGGATGATCCTCACTATTGTTTTAGAGATTGTCTAAGAAGATTCGCTAAATCTACGATTGGGTCGGATAATCCTATAGATGCCAAGGATGTTAAGGACATTAAGGACATTAAGGATATTAAGGATATTAAGGATATTAAAAACGCTGAGGATGCTGAGGATACTGAGGATACTGGGGATACTGGGGATACTGAGGATACTGAGGATACTGAGGATACTGAGGATACTGGGGATACTGAGGATACTGAGGATACTGAGGATACTGGGGATACTGAGGTTACTGAGGATACCGAGGATACTGAGGATACTAAGGATACTAAGATTACTGGGGTCGCTGAGAGCTTCAATATATCTCAAGAAACAGCTCTGCATGAATTTCAAAATAACCCAAACGTAATTATTGATGCTTTTCCCCGTGGCGATACTAAAAAAGATTGTATTTATTTAATCCCTCCGGTCTTAAGTGTGGGGGTCGGATGTCGCCGGGGAATTTCCAGTAACGTGGTTTTAGATGCAATCACCTCAGTTCTGGATCAAATTGGGGCCTCATTAAAGGCCATATCCGGTCTTTATAGCATCGATTTAAAAGCTGATGAAGCAGGTTTGCAGGAAGCGGCTAAATTCCTCGGGGTTCCCTTCCAAACCTTTTCGGCCGATGAACTTCAAGCAATAAATAGCCAAGAAAATTTAACGCGCTCAAACTTTGTAAAAGAAAAGATAGGAGTGGACGGAGTATGCGAAGCAGCGAGTATCCTGGGAGCACACAAGGGGCACCTGATTCTGCCCAAGACCAAGGGGCAGGGAGTCACGGTGGCCATCAGCATAGCAAGCTCTATGTCGTGGGGCTTGGCCCCGGAGACCCCGAGCATATGACAGCACGGGTCCAATCTGTACTAAACGAGGTTGAATACATTGTAGGCTACAAAACTTACATTGAGTTAATTCGCCCTTTTTTAACTCATCAGGAAGTCGTTGCCACAGGCATGCGGCAGGAAATTGATCGCTGCCGGGAAGCGATTCGCTTGGCGGGAGAAGGACATCGCGTTGCCGTTGTAAGCAGCGGTGATGCCGGCGTCTACGGGATGGCCGGAATTATTATTGAATGTATGGAACAGGCGGGGCTTTTGGACCTGCCTCTGGAGATCATCCCGGGTGTTACGGCGGCTTCGGCGGCAGCATCCATGCTTGGTGCACCGTTAATGCATGATTTTGCTGTTATCAGTTTGAGTGATTTGCTTACCCCTTGGGAAGTCATTGAAAAACGAGTTCGTTTAGCCGCTGAAGCGGATTTCATTTTTGCAATTTATAATCCGAAAAGTCAAGGTCGTACCCAGCACATTGAAACAGTCCGGGAAATCCTTCTGCAATATCGCCGGCCGGATACTCCCGTCGGCCTTGTTCGTGAAGCCTTACGGGGTGACGAATCCAGTGTTTTGATTACGAACCTTAATGAATTTACAAATCACCCTATCGATATGCTGACGACGGTCATCGTTGGAAATTCCCAAACCCGGATTGTGGGACCTTACATGGTTACTCCTCGAGGTTATAAGCTGTGAGGCTTTTTGTCTTGGCAGGAACGGAGGATGGACGTAGCCTGGCTGAAACCTTAAAGACTCGGGGACATGAGGTTTTAGTGTCGACACTAACTGCTTACGGTGCAAATTTAGCAGCAGAATCTGGGCTGGACGCCCGTTCAGGAGCTATAAATGCCAAGCAGCTTACAGACCTTCTACGCAGCGGATCTTATTCTGCTCTCGTCGATGCCACTCATCCTTATGCCATACAAGTCAAGGAAACAGCCCAATTCGTTTGTTCTGAACTAAAAATACCCTATCTGCGCTGGGAGCGTTTACCACTGGAACTTGAGGATCATCCTCTGATTCATTGGGCCGAGGATGTCCCAGATGCGGCTCAAAAGGCCGCTGACCTGGGGGAACGCATCTTGCTTACCACCGGGAGCAATTCCTTGCCGGAGTGGAGGGCGCAGTCCTGCCTTAACGACAAAAACCTTTTTATTCGTGTCTTGCCGACATCTCAAGTTTTAACACGCTGTGAAAACTTAGGCTTCAAACCCAATCAGATCATTGCTGCTCAAGGGCCGTTTTCTCAAGCCTGGGACGAAGCCATGTACCAACAGTTGAAGATCGATGCTGTAGTTGCTAAGGAAAGCGGCAAAGTTGGAGGAACCTTGGAAAAAGTACATGCCTGCCGCAGGCTGAATATTCCTTTAGTCTTATTAAAGAGGCCGCCGGTGAATTTAAATAATCCAGATATCCAAACAATAGTGGCTCATTCAATACCGCAATTTCTTAAACAAATGGAGGAACTCTTATGAAAACTGAGATCATTCTTTTAGGACATGGAAGCCGACGTGCTGAGGCGAATCAAGGTCTTTTAGTAGTTGCTGAAAAAGTAAGCTCATTGCTTGGCCAACACGTTACGCCAGCTTATATGGCTCACGATAAGCCCAGTCTTCCCGAAGCAGTGGCGGAGAAAATCAAGGAAGGTGCCTCTCGAATTATTATCATGCCGCTGTTTCTCTTTCGCGGGATTCATGTCACCGTCGATATTCACGAAGAACTGCGCGAACTTCGCGAGCAACATCCCGATGTTGAGATCGTCTATACCAGAGAATTAGGAGCTGATGACGGGATTGCCGGCCTGGCCTCTGAACGCATCAAGGAGGCTATGGGATGACAGAGTTTATTTTAGATCCCCAACAAATTGAAGCCAAAAGCATGAGTATCATTCGCTCCGGTCTCACCCGCAACTGGCTGGAAAAAGAGTATCCCGTCGTGGAACGCTTAATTCATACGAGTGGGGATCCATCGTTGGAACAGGTTATTGCCATCCATCCCCAAGCCATTGATTGCGGGCTTCGAGCTCTGAAAAACGGAGTAAGGGTTATTACGGACGTGGAAATGGTGCGCGCCGGCATAGCTAAAGAGAAACTCAAATCGTTAGGCGGAAGCGTTGAGTGTTATCTGAATGCACCGGAAATTGCTCAACAAGCCAAAGAATGGGGAATCACCCGTTCTATGACCGCCTTTCGGTTGCATCCTGAACGCTTGCAGGGGGCTATAGTTGCTGTCGGCAACGCTCCTACAGCCCTGTTGGAGGTGCTTCGGCTTGGTGAGGATCCCGAAACACGTCCGGCTTTAATCATTGGCATTCCAGTCGGCTTTGTCGGTGCCAAGGAATCTAAAGATTTGCTTTGGCAGCACCAAGAAATCCCTTCAATCACTGTTCTGGGAACCCGCGGGGGAAGCCCTCTGGCGGCAACCGTGGTTAATGCCTTGATATATACTGCTTTGCGGCAGGTCAATGAGATAACGTGAAGGTATGGGAAGCACTCCAACTTGTCGAAGTGGGAGTCTACGATTAAATAAACACCACCTTAGAAAAGAGGGTGAGGATATTGTCTCCAGAGAAACAAACAGCGGCCAGGCTCATGGTCCAGGGAACCTCCTCCAGTGTGGGGAAAAGCGTGTTAGCGGCTGCTTTTTGCCGGATCTTTTATCAAGAAGGTTATCGAGTGAGTCCCTTTAAAGCCCAAAATATGGCGCTTAATTCCTTTGTTACCGCAGCAGGGGGAGAAATGGGGCGGGCGCAGGTGGTTCAGGCCCAAGCGGCTGGAGTCGATCCTGATGTGCGCATGAATCCGATTTTATTGAAACCCAGCGGACCCAAAGGTTCTCAAGTCGTCATTATGGGAGTATCCCAAGGAAATGTGACGGCCCTGCGTTATCACGGGGAATACCAGCGTTTGACTTGGCCTCATGCCCAAAAAGCTCTGCATGAATTACTCAATGACTATGAAATCGTTGTCATCGAAGGGGCAGGAAGCCCGGCGGAAGTAAACCTTAAATCCAATGACATCGTGAACATGCGCGTAGCCATGGAGGCGAAAGCCCCTGTCCTGTTAGTAGCCGACATCGACCGCGGCGGAGCTTTGGCCTCTGTGGTGGGGACGTTGGAATTAATTGAACCGGAAGAACGAGCTTTGATTAAGGGAATTATCTTCAATAAATTTCGGGGAGAACTGGCTCTTCTTCAGCCGGCCCTGGATTTCATTGAAGAAAGAACGGGGATACCTGTTGTCGGTGTCGTTCCTTATTTTAAAATACGCATTCCCGATGAAGATTCTGTCGCCATCAGCGAGGCGGCTGAAAAGCCTGCCATGTCCAGCGCAGATCAGTTGGATATTGCAGTTATTCGCTTGCCCTATATTTCTAACTTCACTGATTTCGATGCTTTGCAGGACGAACCTGATGTTTCCGTACGTTATGTTACGGAACTTGGCAATTTAGGCCATCCAGATTTAATTATTATTCCCGGCAGTAAAAACACTCTCGCAGATTTGCGCTTTTTACACGAAAGTGGCTTGGGAAATCAGATTTTTGAGTCCTGGAAAGAGGATCTGCCCATCATCGGAATCTGCGGAGGCTATCAAATGATGGGGCGTTTGGTGAAGGACCCTCTCCATACGGAATCTGATTTGGAAGAAGTGCCGGGACTGGGAATTCTTCCTATGGTTACCGAATTTTATCCTCAAAAACATACGGTCCAGAGTAAAGGGACCATCCAATCCACAAGAAGCTTTTTCCAAGGGTGTACCGGGGAGTCTGTGGCAGGTTATGAGATTCATATGGGACGTTCCATACTTGATGAAGGCCAGGAACCGCTTTTTGAGTTAACGTCGAACGGGGTATCCTATCCGGACGGATTACAGGCAGGGAACGGGTACGGAACATATTTACACGGGATCTTTGACAATGATCATTTGCGAACGTCTCTTTTGAATTGGCTTTGGCAGCGCAAAGACCGCACACGCCCCTGCACAGCGACTCAGTCTCAGGCCGCCCTGAGGGAATCGGCCTTTAATGAATTAGCTGATCTCGTGCGTCAAAACGTTGATCTTGAACGTATCCGCAGGATGATGGGACTGCCGCAAAATGATCAATCATCATCTCAAGCAAATAGCTAGGAGAAGGATGATGACAGCAATTCCTTATCTGACTCTTACGGTTTTTCTCGGGTTTGTTTGCGATCAAATAATTGGTGACCCGCCAAATTGGCCTCATCCTGTGGTGATGATCGGCAAAATTATAGCCTTTTTAGAAGGAAAGCTTAATCATGGGCCAGGAAACTCAAGACGAAGGAAAGGCGTTTTGCTCACAGTTTTAGTTGTAAGCGGGAGCTATCTTGTGACATGGGCCATTATTTACGGAGCAAAGACGATCCATCCTATCCTAGGTTTTATCATCAGCGCCTATTTTATCTTTACAACATTGGCGGGCAAATCTCTCCCAGATGCAGGACAAAGTGTTCTAAAGCCCTTAGAACAAAGGAATATGGAAGAGGCTCGAGTCAAACTTTCCTGGTTTGTCAGCCGTGATACATCCAATCTCAGCGAAAAGGACATTGTCCGGGGTACGCTGGAAACACTGGCTGAAAACTTCGTCGATGGGATTCTCTCGCCGCTTTTTTACGCGGCACTGGGAGGGGCTCCTTTGGCAATGGCTTTTAAAGCGGTCAGCACTTTGGATTCTATGGTTGGTTACCGCAATGAACAGTATGAAGATTTTGGCTGGTTTTCGGCCCGCACGGATGATTGGGCCAATTATATCCCGGCACGTTTATCTGTTTTCTTCCTGCTCTTAGCAGGATGGTTCCAGAGACTTCCCGTCAGACGGGCCTATAAAATTTGGCGGCGAGATGCCTCAGGCCATCCGAGCCCTAATGGCGGAAATCCGGAAAGCATTGTGGCCGGATTGTTGGGAGTTCAGCTTGGCGGCATCAATATCTATCACGGCCGCCCGCACCACCGGGCAGAAATGGGAGATGTCTTGCATGAATCGAACTTCAAAGACATTATCCTCTGTCAAAAGCTGATCAGGTTAGCGACTTGGCTGTCCTTGCTGCCGGCACTGGGTTTAACTTATTGGTTACGTTAACGGAAATATTAGAACTAAACATAAAGGGGGGCGGTGACGTGAAGATTCCTCGCCTTGTTCTGGCAGGCACACACAGCGGCGTGGGTAAAACTACTCTGGCAACAGGATTAATGGCAGCGTTAAAAAAACGCCAGCGTCCGATTCAAGGGTATAAGGTCGGCCCCGATTATATTGATCCTAGTTATCATGCAGCTGCGACCGGGAGACCATCACGTAATCTTGACCGTTGGCTGCTGGGAGACCGTCTTCCTTCGGTTTTTCTGCAAAGTTCACAGGATCGCTGGGCAGTGATCGAAGGTGTCATGGGAATGTTCGACGGCATGAGCGGAACTGCCGGTTTTGGCAGTACCGCCGATGTGGCGAAGCTCCTCAAAGCTCCGATAATACTAATTGTTGATGCTTCATCCATGTCCCGAAGTGCAGCGGCTTTGGTGCATGGATTCAAAACCTATGATCCTGAGGTGAGTCTTCAAGGGGTCATTCTCAATCGCGTTAAGTCACCGGCCCAGGAAAAAATAATCCGAGAAGCCCTTTTAGAACTTAAAATTCCTGTACTTGGAGTCCTGCCGAAAGAAACATCATTTCACCTGCCGGAGAGACATTTGGGCTTAATTCCTGTTGGAGAAGGTGGCTTACTGGAAGGATTCATTGAGTCCCTCGCTGAATTTATGCAAAAGTACCTTGATCTTGAGCAGATCGAAAAAATCATGCTTCAGGCACCTGATTTCCCAGAAATCACGCAAGCTGACAATAATAATTACAATGATGGGTTATCCTTTGGTTTAAATCCTGGTATTGAGGACTTAAACCATATTGATATTTTTAAGAATAATAATCTGAAACAGGGCGAATCTGGATATGTAAATCGTAGGGGTGACTTATTAGATCTTAAGGCGTCCGACCATAAATTTCGTTTGGGGTTAGCTTGGGATGAGGCCTTCTTATTTTATTACCAAGATGCATTGGATCTTGCCGAAGGTTTGAACTGTTCGCTCATACCTTTTAGCCCTTTGCACGATCTGGCTCTGCCGGATGACCTGGATGGAATCTTTCTCGGAGGTGGCTTTCCTGAGCTGCACCTCCAAGAGTTGAGTGATAATATTTCCTTTCTTGACTCCCTGCGCGGCTTTGCAGCAAGCGGGAAACCTATTTATGCGGAATGCGGCGGCTATATGTACTTAGGGAAATCAATCACAAGTTTTGAAGGAAAAGAACTTCCCATGGCTGGTCTCATTCCTATGAAAGCAGAAATGGCGAAACGCTTGCAAGGTATAGGTTATCGCAGAGGTGTTTTCAGAGAAGATAATTTCCTTGGACCCAGGGGAACCGTGGTTCAGGGCCATGAATTCCATTACTCACGAGTTACCTATGAATCAGAAGTTCCGGCGGTTTACGAACTGTTTAAAGGAGAACAACCGGATCGCCTGGAGGGATATGTGCGGGACAATCTTGTGGCTTCTTACCTTCATCTCAACTTTGCCGGACAGCCTGAATTAATGCAGCATTGGTTTACCTCTCAACGGAGGGGATGATTAAAATGATTACAGTTTACACGGGTCAGGGCAAAGGAAAAACTACATCAGCGATCGGGGACGCGGTACTGGCCTATTCCGAAGGTAAAAAGGTGCTTATGGTACAATTTCTTAAGGGGAGTACGTATAGCGGCGAGCTTATGGCTCTTAATCGGTTGGGAATTCCCCTTGTTCAGTTCGGTGTAGGATGTCGTTGGTCGGGAATGATTCGCACCGGACTGAAGCATTGTACAGGATGTGGTGAATGCTTTCGTCAAAATCGCGACCCGGAGATCGCCAATGATCTTGTCAAGATGGCCTGCGACTATGTCATCAAAGAAGCTAAGAGTAACAGCTATGACCTCATTATTTTAGATGAAGTTAGTCATGCTCTTAATAAAGGTTTTTTGAGCTTCAAGCGACTGCAGGAACTTATTTCAGCTAACACTCTTATACGCTGGATTCTAACAGGCAGGGGAATGCCCGAAGCAATAGAACCTTGGGTAGATTCCTGGTGGGACTTAAACTCGGTAAAGCATCCTTTTGCTCAAGGGGTACACAGTCGTAGGGGGATTGAATATTAATGAATTTCTCGGTCGGTTTAGCCCGGTGTCCGGGAACATGCGGGGAATGGGTACAAGGGGCTCACGGGGGAGTTCCATTTCTTGTCGATTGTCCCATCGATCGTTTTGCGGAGATCAAAGTGACCCTTAACCCGCACGGCGGCCAATGGGATCTCCCTCAGCATAAAACGAAAGTTCTTCAGGTCCTGGAATTGCTCAAGGAAGATTTGGGCTTGAAAACGTTAGGGGGACAAGTCGAATTTCTTCAACAGCTTCCGGAAGGGAAAGGAATGGCCAGTTCAACGGCCGATATTTCAGCTGCTGCCGCCGCTCTTTTACTGGCCTTAGATCAAAATCCTGCTCCAGAGCAAGTGATGAAATTAGCTTTGCGCATAGAGCCAAGTGACAGTGTAATGTTTCCCGGAATTACTGCCCTTGAACATGTTCAAAGACATAACTATCGTTTTCTGGGATCTTCCATACCCGCCTTGTTTTTAGCTCTGGATTGGGGCGGTTCAATCGATACTAAAGCCTTTAATGCCCGCCCGGGACTTGGAGGACATTACCGTCGTTTTGAAGGTGCGATTCAAAGAGCCTACAAATTAGCTTTGGAAGGAATTGAGCAGGGGGATATCGAAAAATTAGCTATATCTGGGACAATAAGTGCTCAATGCAATCTTGAGATAAATCCCAAACCTCAATTTAAACCGTTTCTTGATTGGGTTCTGCAAAACGGTGGCTTAGGTGTAGTAACAGCTCACAGCGGAACGTTGCTGGCCGGAGTTTTTCCAGCCTCGGAATCTGTTGAACGGGCACTTCGCAGCCATCTGCAGCGTGAGGTTCAGCAGCGATTCAATCCTGTATATCTCGATGTCTTTAACAGCCATCCTGGAGGAATTATAACCAAGAATCTAAAGTATAGAGAAAATGCGGGGTGACATCATCGTGCACGGCGGTAATCTTAGAAAAGCTCAGGAAAACTATGGTTTACATGACTTTATCGATTTATCGGCAAATATTAATCCCTTTGGACCTCCACAAGGCGTTTGGGAGTCTTTGAACGAAAGTCTCAAGGAAATTGTAAGTTATCCTGATCCTGAGTGTTTGGCCTTGAGAACAGCCCTTGCAAGTCATTTAGAACTTCCTCTTGAAGAAATAATGGTCGGTAACGGTGCCGGTGAATTAATCTTTACTATTGTAAATGCCCTAAAGCCACGCAAAGTAGCTATCCCGCTGCCTACCTTTAGCGAATACGAACGAGCAGCTCGATCGGTGGGAGCTGAGGTGTGTTATATCACTTTGGGAGCAGAGGGCTGGAACGGCTGCCATTTAACAAAAGAACAATGGTCGGAAACGTTAAAGGACTGTGATCTTTTATTTCTATGTTCTCCTCATAATCCTACCGGAAGTGTCTTACAACAGGAAGCCTTCGCACAAATTCTTAAGCTTTGCGCAGAGATGGATTGTAAAATTCTTTTCGATGAGTCCTTTTTCGATTTTTTACCTCCCGGGCAGTACACATCTGCTCGCTCTTATTTAAGGAATTATAAACATCTTATTGTCTTATATTCCTTAACAAAATTCTACAGCATCCCTGGATTGCGTTTAGGGGCTGCTTTTGCTGAGCGATCACTGTTAGCCCAATTTGAAGGCTTTCGCGATCCTTGGTCGGTTAATGCCCTTGCTCAAAAAGCCGGGATTTCGGCACTTAAGGATCAGAAGTATTCAGACGAAGTACGAAATAAGATCGAAGCAAGCCGATCCTATTTTTATCACGAATTTGAAGCGGCTTGCTTCAATTATCTGCGGATTTATCCCTCGGCAGTGAATTTTGCTTTGCTTAAGGTTCTGGACTCTTCCATTTCCGAATTAATTCCCTATCTTGGGAAGAGAGGAATTCTTGTCCGTGATTGCCGCAATTTTGCCGGTTTGCAGGGGGATTTTATCAGAGTTGCCATTAAGGATATCCCGGCTATGCAGAAATTGATTGAAGGTCTTAAAGGTTTTTACCTATAGTTAAAGGATTTCTTTGATAGTAGTACCTCATCATCCTTCTTTTCATTGGCCTCTTTTACGGGAAACCTTCGAGATATTTGATATAGACCAACTAAATTATAAGGAGCGGCACGTTTATTCCGTGTCGCTTTTATAATTAATAACATGCTTTTGTTTCTGTAATTAAAGCTTAGAGGTTAAATAGCGAATCGATCTTTTTATATTTATTTTTAGAAACGACAAATTATGTAAATCTTGAGTTATTAGTAATGTTAAAATGTATGTGTTATTGTAGAAATCCAAATATTTTAAAGATATAGGCTGAATCATAAAAGAACATCTACAAGTTCAATTGGGGTGGCCAAATGATAAACAATTCAATTGATAGAGAATATAAACTTTTGGATATAGCATTCAATGCAAGTCCTTGCTTAATGGCTATAAGCACTATACCTGATGGATGTTATATAAAAGTGAATAAATGTTTTGAGGAATCAACAGGTTTCTCATCATTTGAAGCAGTTGGTCGGAGTTCAGTTCAACTTAACATTTTCGATACAACAACTAGAGTGAGAGTATCGGAATTACTAATTAAACAAGGAACATTAAAAAACGTTGAGGCTAATTTTAGAACAAAAAATGGGATTATTCGTTTAGGGTTATTTTCAGCTGATGTAATAGATTTTAATGGGCAGAAATGTATTTTAAGTGTAGCTAATGATATAACCGAACTAAGGAATTTTGAAAACGAAGTGTCAAAATTGGAAAGGATGAATTTGATAGGACAGATAGCTGCTAGTATAGGACATGAAATAAGGAATCCTATGACAACAGTACGTGGCTACCTTCAGCTTTTGGGCGCAAAAACTAAATACATTGAGGAAAAACCAAACTTCGATCTGATGATCTCAGAGCTTGATCGTGCTAACGAAATCATCACAGAATTTCTCTCGCTTGCCCAAACAAAAAGAATTGAGTTTAAATTTCAAAATCTTAATGATATCATAAGAAATTTATACCCACTAGTAGAGGCAGATGCTTTTACTCAAAATAAACAAGTTTGTTTCATTCCAGGGGTAATTCCCAATCAAAAATTAAACAGAAAAGAAATCTCCCAACTGGTTCTTAATTTAACCCGTAATGGGCTTGAAGCAATGGGAGAAAGAGGGTGCCTGACTATTAAAACGTATATTCAGGGGCAGCAGGTAGTTCTTTCAATTGAGGATGAAGGATGTGGTATTCCTTCAGAAAATCTTAATAAGTTAGGGACTCCTTTTTTTACGACTAAAGACAATGGAACTGGGTTGGGGTTGGCAACATGCTATAAAATTGCAGCGACACATAAAGCGAATATCCATATTTTTTCAAATGATAGCGGAACAAACTTCTGTGTGTTATTTTCTGTCTAAAATATAAAACATAAGTTTTTTCAAGTACGATCGATTAAAGTTTCTAACTTTCGGTCGCGACCGAGCATAGGTCGTGTAAGATAAGGACAAGGGGGGGTATTTTGTTTCCATTTAATTATTCTTTTTAACTGCTAAAACAGTATATATAGCATCATTAATTTTAGTCTTCTCTACAATGTCAAATCCGATTAATGACAATACTTTTTCGAGTTCCGTTGAAGCAATACGAATGGGCATTGGAGGACCTTCTATTATCAAGTCGTCCTTTTCATACTCCAGACATAACAAGTGCCCTCCTGCTTTTAATACCTCAAATATATTTGTGAGTGCTTTTGTCAGTGAACTTACTTCGTGGAGGATTAGGGATGCCATAACAAAATCAATACTATTATTTTGAATGCTCAAATTTTCAATATAATCTTGAATCAGTTCAATATTAGTAAGTCCTTTTTCCTTAGCCTTATCTTCTATGACGCTGAGCATACGCCTATCGGGATCCATAGCGTACACTATGCTAGATGTACTTTCTGCCATAGGAATTGTAAAAAAACCTGAGCCAGCACCGACGTCGAGTAGAGTATGGTTTTTTTGAATTGGCATTTGGCTAATAAGTGCTTCAGGTGGTATGAGCTGCTCCCTTTGCCTACTATCTAAAAAGGCAATTTTGCTTAAAAATTTTTGATCCAGTTCGTTGTGATGATGCATGTGATTCATAATAAAACCCCCTATAAAATATAATGTAGACTGTAAATATCTACAATTGTGCTAAAAAAGTGAGCAGTTAAAACTGCCTACGCTTCTTAACTCATTTTTGAGACAACGTCGAAGATACGTTGTTCTTTAAGATGGTTCTGCATTTTCTCTTCGGCGTCTCTCATAACCTTTTCTATGTGACAAGTTCGATTCTCGTCCATTTCACAAGTGAAAAGTGCACCACTGCCTTCAATGGCTTGAATGACATCAAAAAAACTTATTTCGGTTTTGGGCTTCCTAAGACTATAGCCTCCATTTACTCCTGGTGTAGACTGAATAAGGTCAGCCTTGACTAATTGAGTGAGTATCTTGGACAGGTAGGTAGGTGATATATTCATGTGACTGGCTAAAGGTTGAAGGCTTAAATTGTCTTTGCCTTCTTGCTTAATGAAATAGGCTATAATATGCAAAGCATAATTTGTTGCTTTTGTATACTTCATAGCAGCTCCTCCATAAAGATATTGCGGACTGTATTTGTCTACAATCATACATAATGAGTTTTGTTGTGTCAATATGAATTTTTAAGCAATTATAACGTTTTTGGCGTTCGCTGGTTATAACAATAAATATATTTCTTATTGAACAAAAATAACAAGAAAACCATAAACATCCAGTTGGCATTAAATTTTAATATGTTATACTGTGAAAGTAACATTCAAACGGGGGCGTTTTAGACTCGCTCGGGGAAGCGATGGCAAAGGTTGCGCGTCGAGATTCCACCTGGTCTCGTTAAACGGTGGACACAAATAGTTAACGAAGATAATTTCGCTTTAGCTGCCTAAGTGCCGCTAGCATCCTGCCTTCTGGCCTACGGTGAAGGGTCAGGGTGTCAAATTAGTAGGACGCTCTAATGTCAATGCTCGGCGACATTAGCTAAGATCATCGAGCTAGCCTGAAATGAATCCTTGCCTTTAGGAGTCATAAGCGGCGAAATTTAAAATAAAGGTTACACGCGTAGACGCTTTTGTGGCCGCTCTTCGATACAGGGGTGCAATTCCCCTCGCCTCCACCAATCAAACCCACGAATTAGGTGGAGATACATAATAACGAAGCCTTGAGGTACATGAAGTTGTACAGCTCAAGGCTTTTTGCATGAGAGGATCGTCGTTCTGATCTTCATCAAACTTTTTCATTGGTTATTTTTGATGAGATCGCTTTGCTCAATGATATGACATATCTAAAGAATCCATTGGTAATAGGACAAATCTCACTCTGAATACTTTCATTACGGGGGTGAGTATTTTGTTTGAGGATGAAATTACTGGTTCTCTCGATGAACTTGTTGTAGACCCTAAAGAAAAGAATCAATTTATTGCGTTCTGTAAAACTTACATGGATAAACTTGAAAGTATGAAAGGTAAAGCCTCTACCGCTAAAATGAAAATTGAAGATAATTTGTATGAACAATATGAGCTTATCAAAAGGAGAAAGAAATTAGATGGTACCACCGAAGAACGAGCGTCAAAGAAAATCGACGCGATAAACATAAAGAGCCACCTTAAGGATAGGCTTAAAGATAAATTTACCAAAGGAGAAATTAATTCATATCATATTCAAGATCTTTTGAAGACTGGTTTGGATGAGGAACTGGGGAAACTTGATAGCGATGCCCAAGAGGTAATTATTGAGAGAATAAAGAATAACCGAAATAAAATTAACCTTATGAATTCCGAAGAGATAGCTGCCTTCAATGTACAATTGGATAGTCCTTCTCGTAAGAGTTTGGATTTTTGGTACCAGGGAATGATGGTGGCATTACACAGAGTTAGATCTTTATCCAATCCTAGTGATAAGTCGCTTGAAGAATTATATTTGGAGCAAAAGGAAGGCTTGACTGTGGAAATCGCTGAAACACTTAAATCGTTAAATATTCTCGCTAGTAGGATTAAATTACTTTCTTGAACTTTATCATATCCTCTGGGGTGAAAAAATTGTAGTAGTTTCTAACAGGGGTGACATTGGTTATTCTTTGTAAAGATTAACGATTTTTTTATCTTCTTTCTTGGACATTTGAGATAGGGTGCTTGAAAAGACCTCTTTTTATCTTACTGGGGAATTTTGCTTTTTTCCATGTTGCCTGATCAACTTTCATCAAAAGAAATCACGAAATATAAGTGTTATAAAATGTAAATTGCCATTACTAAATAAATTAGTAATGGCAATTGTAATTACATGTATTCCTTTAGCTTCTCGTGTGTTATTGATAAGGGGCTTATGATTACAATGCTAAAATCAGAGCCACATAGGATAAGTGTATTGGTAAAGATTTGCCCGTCTGAGCAAACAACGGATTCTACATATTCAGGGATTACTTTTTCAAGATCAATGAAGAATTCGCTTAATAGTTGTTGTAAACTGGGCAGATCTTCTTTTGAAGATAGAACGACTACAAAGCCCCCGAAACCGTTGTTTGCTAAATGAGGCCCGTACTCTGTTTCTAGGATCAGAACGGTTTCAGTTATAACTTGTTGAACCTCATTTGGCATATCTAAGATTTGTGGTAGTTGATGGATTTTATTGATTCTATACATTTTTGGCATCCCCCTCAGTAATTTGTTAGGCTACGTGATACTCTTTAAACAGTTTTGATTTTGAAATGTTGGAACCGGATGTATATACAGTTGTACCTTTTTGTTGGACAAAGAGAAAAGACCACCTCAATGTGGTCTTTATAAACAAGAACTTTATTACGTAATTATCAACGAATTTCTTGCACTCCGGGATGTTTCTCTCCGTCACTACTGGCAATCTAAATCCTAATTTTCAATGGAATATATTATTAAATCTGGGTCATTTATATTAATCGAAACAAACCTGGCCTTGTCATTCTTTACCAAAAGGCCTGTGCCCTGGTAGCCCAAAACACTGTATCTCAAACCAGAATCCATAAGTAGGTCTGGTCTCTTTTTGGCTACCATAATGGTAATTTTCCGCATGAGTTGGATCCCAATTTCCATTTTATTTCCTCCTAACATTTTATGGGTAAATGGTAAAACTGATTATTGCCATTTGAAATATATGTCCAACATTTCCTTGCTCGCTTTGTTGTTGGAGTTTACATGGTAATCATTAAGCCTATGAAATTAAGTGTTGATTAAA
The DNA here is from genome assembly GCF_002196785.1 of Desulfosporosinus sp. FKA. Classification (NCBI taxonomy): domain Bacteria; kingdom Bacillati; phylum Bacillota; class Clostridia; order Eubacteriales; family Desulfitobacteriaceae; genus Desulfosporosinus; species Desulfosporosinus sp. FKA. The sequence goes on from NZ_NAHZ01000022.1 coordinate 73,113, forward strand.
TCAATCTAAATTGTTATTAACTAATCTAAATAGTTAATGGCAATTATTTTACAATGTACTTCTTTAGATTCTCAGGAGTTAATGATAGGGGACATATTACAACTATGCTAAAATCAGAGACGCATAGGATAAGGATATTACTATAGATTTGTCCGTCAGAGCAAACAATAGTTTCTACATATTCAGGAAGAACATTGTCAGGATTTATGAAGTATTCGTTTAGTAGGCGTGTGAAGGGAATTAGATCAGATTCTGCTTGCAAAACGACTACAAAGCCACCGAAGCCGTTGTTTGCATCTAAATCAGGTCCATATTCTGTTCTTGGATACTAACCGCTTCAACTACTACTTGTTGCACTTAAACGGGCATTTCTTGAATGCTTTGTAGTTGGCTCATTCTATTGAGTGTATGCATTTGGACAACCTCATCTATTATTAGGCAACGTGATACTTTTGAAATAGCTGTAACTTCGAAATATTGGAATCGAACGTGTATGCAGCGATATCCTTTCCAAGACAAAGAGAAAAGACCACCTCAATGTGGTCTTTATAAACAAGAACTTTATTCACATAATTATCGATGAATTTCTTACACTCAGGAATGTTCTTTTCAGTTACGAATTGCTTGAACACTGATAGGATCTGCCGAAGGTTATCTTCCGTAATCTGAGTTGTCGAATTCTTAGCATTCAATTGCTGAATGAAAATCTCGATAGACTGTTTTTCATCTTCCAACTCAGACATCCGGGTTTTGAAGGATTCTTGGTAGAACCCCTTTTCAATGGCAGTAACGATATTACTGATTTGCTTTTTGACTTCTGCCAATCTAGTTTCCATATCTGAAGCCTCTTTATTTATCTTAGAGCTATATTTAGATTGGTAATCGTTTAGCATTTGAACTAAGTGAGGAATGGCCTTTTCATTAAAGAGCCGCTTCTCCAACTGGTCCAAGACGTACATCTCGATATATTCCCTGCGGATCTCTTTGTTGTCGCACTGTTTGGTTCTGTCACGATTCCCGCAGCGATAGGAGATATACTTTGGCCTAGTTTTACTTTCGCGCCTATGGTTTCCTTGCATGGCATGACCACATTCACCGCAAAAAATCAGCCCGCTGAGTAGATAGATTTCTTTAGCCCGATAGAAACCGGGTCTCTTTTTATTGTTAGCCATTTTAGTCTGGACAGTTTGGAAATCTTCCTTGGAGATAATAGCAGGGACTCCACCCTCAATTCTAATGATCGAATCATTATCTTTGTTTTGATGATTGTTTCTATTATTGAATGCGTCCTTGCTGGCAGAACGGTTGAAGACATAGGTTCCCGCATATTTTTCGTTCCTTAGAAGCTCATGGATGCTGTTTTTGCCAAAGGGTTTTCCCTTCTTGGTCTTGTAACCTTTCTCATTTAAAACGGTTATCATCCTTCTGTAACCGTAGCCATTCAGATACAGAGAGTAGATTTCACGAACTGCTTTGGCCTCAGCTTCATTGATAACGTACTTTTTTGTAGTTGGATCAATGTCATAACCTAATGGGGGAGTACCGCCAGTATGTTTGCACTGATAGGCGGTTTCCTTCAAGCCTTTCATGACCTCTCTGGCAAGATTTTTTGAATAATATTCTGCCATTCCTTCCAGGAGTGACTCCAGAATGACGGATTCGGGACTTCCGTCAAGGTTCTCTGTGACTGAGACTAGCCTGATACCATTCTTTTTTAACTTGCGTTTATAGGTAGTACTATCATATTTGTCGCGGCTAAAGCGATCTAGCTTGTGTACGATGACCACGTCGAACACCCCCAAGCTGCTGTCCTGAATCATTTGCTGAAATTGAGGCCTTTTATCGGTGGTTGCAGATTTGGCTCTATCGGCATAAATCTTGATAACGTCATACCCATTGTGTTTGCAATAGTCTTTGATAGCACGAATCTGTGCGTCGATAGACTCATCACGCTGATTATCCGAAGAGAATCTGACGTAGGCAGCTGCTTTTAATGTGTCCATAGTGCGAACACCTCCTTTTCTCTTGTACAAAGATATAATATAGGTCTAAAAGGTAGGTAAAAACGGGAACCTATTTTGAGCACATTAGAGCCAATAATTCAATAACTGAGCAATAATAGTTTTTTGGGCTCTCATTTTCTAACGTAATCGGAGTTGAGATAATAGTGTCGGATTCATAATTCTGCATTCGCAATTTTTCTCTGGAGATCGTTGTGGTAACAAAGTAAGTCATTGCTCACACACCCTTTTTAATTTGTTGCAAACAAGAAACGTAGTTCAGTTGAATTCGTTTTTGTTTTTGACCTAATTTGCCGACGGTGCTGATGGTAATATTTTTTCGATTTGATGGAGTGAACTTCGGCACCGTCGGCATTTTGGACGGAGATTTGGTGACGTGAATACTTCGGAATTTCGTCGCTTTTATTGTCCATCTACAACTAAGGCATGTCGTTTTCTTCTGGCAATTCTAACTGTGGTATATTAGATGACTTTCTTTTTTTCTTTTTTTTGACCATTGTTAAGCTTTTTATTTCATCTGCACTAAGTGTTGAACCATCCATCGGAACAACCTTTCCTTTTACTAAAGCTGTTTGAACATTGATGTTTCGAATCATTAACTCTTTTGAATTACCTACACGCTTATCAAAGTAAATTCCTTTATCTTCAAGATTTGACTTGATTTCATTGAGTCGACGGCTTAGGATTGATGCAGATTTTGGCCAGAGACCATGCCTAGTGTTTATTTTCTCTTTATCAGCGATAAATTCGAGAGTGGTTAATAGTTCTGTTGTTGTTCCAGCCCATTGTGATCGCTTGCGCATCATTGCGTCTATGGCTTCAGCCACAGGATGCGCTGCGACCGCTTCTTCATTTGCTTTACTTTGGTTTTTCTTGTATGCTTTGATAAATTTACTTCCGCCAATCCCAAGTACTTCGGCAATGGCGTAGCCCCACCGTGCGAAGTCAGCCATCCTTGGAAGGTCATCCAGATTAACAGTTGGGTGGATTATCATTGCCTTGGAGAGGGTATTGAGCGCAGCCCCAACGATCTGCGGAAGATCGCTGTTAAACTCATTCCATATTTGGGATTCAGCCTTGCGTTGGCTCTTTTCGATTCGCTCTAACTCGAGTACGATGGATCGATCGAGGAGGTCCGGCCTGGTAGCGACGACATTGATTCCGTTCACGGCAACGCATCGTTTGAAGGAGAGAATCGTTTCATCATCATCGGAATAGAGTTTACGCTTAGAGAACGATCCGCCAGTACTTGCCATACAGAGAATATCACTTTTTTCCCATGTGATCCGATCCAAATTATCAAAGCAGGGCATATAGCTGTTGGATAATGCAAGTACTAGATCGTCAATGCTATTTGGCATTATGAGAAGGTCCTGTCCGGCAGGGTCTACAACCGCCTTTGCCATTCTCATGGAAGTAGATTTAGCCGCCCCCTTTTCGCCGGAGAGAACAAGTACTGGATGTGGGATGTCCGGGACAAAGCAGGAGATAAGGTACACTGTGAAGAGAATCCTATCGTCTTCATCTTTGAAATGGAAGTGTTTATTGATTAGGTTGAAGTCACCATCGAAATCAGGCTCGACCTGCCCCTTCATGTTTTTAGATCGTACAAATAGTCTAGGAGGGCTGTTTAGGATACTGCATCTATTAGAGGCAATGCAGATAACTCGAGGATTTTGGCCAGCTAGATCATAGTAGAATTTGCCATCTTCTCCGGCAACCCGTCGGTTTGTAATGAGAAATTCACCATCGTAAAAAGCCTTCGCTTGTAGAGTATTGAGGGCTGCGGTCATTGAATCAGAACCTGGAGCTTTGCCTGTCTCGTCGAAAAACTCTTTTGTTAACCACATCTTGTATTTGCGACTATTAAGTTTCAAAATCTCAGTATGTCCATTGTTACTTATCTCGGCGTAGACATCTTCGACACCATCGTGCATGAGTTTTGTTTTTTGACCAATACGGATTAAGATATCACAAGCAGACTCTTGTTGTTCATCACCATTGTTGCTGTCTTGTTGAGAATTGCGCTGCCATCCAGGTTCATACTTGTCGCGCAGAGAGTGCCAGTCATTTCCTGAACAACTAGTATGATGGCATCCCGCAACAATCTGCCCCCCATCGAACTGAATGATGTAAGCGCTACGGTTCGTGTGATCTGGATTCCAAGGGCAGACCTTAGGAATGTACTTTGTAGCCTTGTTCTGCCATCGTGAAACAATAGTCGTTTCAATATCGTATTCTTTAAGTTTGTCTTTAACGTTGATCCCCGTTCCTTCGGATTTGCCTGTTTTCTTAGGGACGGTCATTTCTGGCATCAAGGCGGCAAGCTTTTCAAGAAGTTTTCGATTAACAACCTGAATCGAATCGGGACAATCTTTAATTTTAGATCTACGGTGAGGTCGATCAACCGTGTCGTCACCTTTGCAAGCCATTGTACCGTAAAGTTTCCATATCCTAGCCGGATTAAATGTGGTTGTGTCAACACTAATTGTTTGTCTGCTGAATTTTAGATCCAAGAGCTGAAGAGACTTTTTAATCAAATCCCTACTGGGTTCATCGTTAGGAAGGTCAACCCGGTAGAGGAGATGTGCCCCATTTCCAGAATCGGCATAGATCGGATCTGGAAAGCCGAGTTTACTGAGATACTTTTTAATAGTAAGCGCCATTTTATGAGCAAGCTCGTGCTCCTTGTCCATTGAAGAGATTCCGGATGGTCTTGATGGGTCTAAATCAATTGGAAGGTATTCAATGCGCTTGATGTCTGCATCCGAAGTAGTGTTACGTACTCTCGATGCTATCCGATTCTCCGCTCTGGACAGCAGAGCAGGGTTGACGGGATTAATGGTGAAGTAGACGTTGTTTTTTCCATCAAATTCTGCAGCGGCTTCGGTTAAGGCATCTAAGTCATCGAAATACCCTGAATATGTCCCCTTGTTTGTGAGGACTCGAAGTTCTCTCACGTCACCCGGCAGGAAGATGTTCACTAGCCCACGCTTAATTTCTTCGTATAGGTTATCGTCCATTTTGCAATTACCCCTTTTAATTCGCCTTTTGTCCCCAAAAATGCCGTCGGTGCCGAAAGTGAAGCTAATATTATTAGGGATATTCGCCACCGTCGGGATTTTAGGGGGGGTTGAATATCTTTAGGTAGCAATGGCCTAAGTGGTCATTGCTACTGCTTATTAATTTTAGAAATTAAAGTAAGTGGGCAAAGTCATATAAGTCAACGGTATTATCGGTCGCTGGCTCGATGGTCTTAAAAGAATTACAGTCAACTAGCTTTATTTTGTTTGATAAACCTAAGATGCAAGTAAACAGATAATCTGCTCGATTGAGGTGCTGAGGGTCGTCGTAGAACATGCCTCCGTTAAGTTTTCCAGTACCCAAGTTTAAATAGTGAATAAATTGCAGAAAGTTTAAGATTAGATTGATAGTGTCCTCATCCGAATTTGGAATGATTGGAGTAGGAAATTCCCAACAAGCTTCCAGACGGTTTCCCCAAACAAAGACTTGAGTTGGAGGTAAAATCACATTTTGAAGCTCGCTATAAAATTGGCGTATTGTATCAGCGAACTCCGCCGATGGAATATCTTCAAGCTCACGACCTCTATAAGAAAAAAACAAGAAAGACAACTTATAGATGGGGAATGCCCAATAGCGTATATCATCGAGAAACTCTTCCAGAATTGAAGTATCCTTGGGAAGAACGTTGTTTTTGCTACATAAATCATTTTGCAAAAGCACTTGCTGTTGAGTGATTTTATCAATAGGTCGGCGTATATCTAAGATACCTAACGTTTCTCCCGCTGACTGATGGACTTCCTCAATCTTGGAGAAATCGACGGGTCGAGATAGATGCTCAATTCCAAGAACCTTGTTATATTGTGACTCTCCAGTACAATTGGAAATGGCAGAGGGATTAAGGCAGAATTCAAGAGAGGAGTCCTTCAAAAGGCTTAAATAAGTTGCGTGAGCTAAGTAATCGTTAAAGTTAGCGAGCATGGTCTCCTTATCTTGGGCGCTAGAAGGGGTAACTCTAAATGGTAGATTCCAGTTCAGTATAGTAGAAGAGTTGCTGTTTCCAACTTGAAACGAATCTGGGCGAACGGCTAGATTTTTGAAGATATCACCTTCGAGGTTGACAGAAGTGTTTGGAAGTAATTTAGGATCATCCGTTTTCAAAATTAAGTTTGTAAACATTTTTTCATTCGCTCCTTCTTTTTGATTTTTCTCCCCTACACTTACTGATGCTTTTGGTACCGAAGGTGATGGTTATTATAGAAAGGACCTTTGTTACCGATGGGCATTTTTGATGTCGGGGACTTTGAGTTGTGATGAGGTTTGGTAAAATCGTGAGTGGCATCATGAGAAAAAAAAGACGCCACCGATGACCTCTATCAGGAAACTTCAGATCTTCTTTGGATCCGTGAATTTCCTTGAAAGGGTCATCGGTGGCGTCATATTTACCAATTATTTGGCATTCAAATGACTTTTGCCCGAGGTTCCAGTTAGGTCCCGAATGGGTCCACCCATGCGTGCCTCGCGGCCACCAATAACGATACTCCGTTTATCAGAGCAGGTTATCAGGGAGTATTGCTATCTCCCTGCAACGATTTTAACTTGTTCTAAGTATAGCTTTACTATACTTATCTAGCAAACCTCAGATTTCCTTGTTTTTGGTTGGAAATATTTGTATAATTCTTATTGTTCAAAGCTTTCCGCGAGCAAGTCCTCACGGAAAGGCCTCACAGCATATTACACTGAAATTGGACATTTCGTTTTTGCTCCGGAAATCATACTTTTATGCCTATTTTCTCTGAATTTCAAAGCTTGTTTTTCAAACTATACAGTCCTTTTTTAGGAACAAGTAAATTACTAATAACTGTTACATGACTTTCTGGCACTATCGACACCGTCGGCATTTTGGCTGATCCTTCTACAGATTAGAGGAATGGGGAACACAATTTTTTGGTTTTTATGCCACCAATTTTCTTTTGCAAACTTATCCCAATCATTCAATTACCTTTTTCAGTAAGGTAGTATATTAAGGCTTCGGTAACGAGCCAACTGATACTCGGCACAAATTTGGCCTTCTTGAGTGAATTTATGGCTTCAACCAAGTCTTTGTTCAGATACACAGTAATTTTCTGCCCCTCTTTTGAGAGTGAACGTGGCCTCTCGAGTGGCCCTACCGAAAGCTCCCTCCCACGGATGGATATTCGCTTAGACTCACAATCCTCTGGAATATTACCCGAGTTATTTGTGTTTCCGGTAGTCCTATTTTCGAACACTTCCATGTCGTCATCAGTGGGATCATACTGATTCGGGGACTCGGGCCAACTGATTCCGTGGAGGTGATTTTCCATTTCCGGGTTCTCATTTGGTGTTCCTAAGACAATATGTCGCCGTCTCCGCATGTTAAAGCCCGATGGCATGCACTCTTTCATTTTGATTGCCTCCCTTTAGTCGACTTGCTCGACGATTTTTTAGTCGACCATAGAGCCGACTTTAATATTATGTTTACGTTTGAGTGGGTGTCTGGAAAAAAGTAGGGGAGACCCTACTTTTAGCGAGCTTATACTTGCAAGTAATCTTCAGAGAACATAAGAGTTGTAAGCTCTTTTTCTCCATAGGCATATAGTGTTGCTTCTATTGGTTGATTCACTTCAAAGATCATTGTCTGCAGAAACTGGGGCTGCTCCTGTTGATGAGTCACTTGTTGCATTTCTTTACCATTTGCGATTGTAATTGACAGACTGAAGACCTGTAGATAGTCAATTTCGGCTGGTTCTCGGCGATTTATGAAGAGGTCTAGTATGTCCCAAACAAGCTTTTGAACCTCTTCCGGTACTTTTTCTATAACTTTTCTTGTCATATAGCGATGATCTTTTTCGAACATCTTCTATTTCCTTTCTCAATCAAGTAGTCCTTTTTCCTTGAGGCTGACATACCGACCATCGCTTCCGATAATGACATGGTCAAGTAGTTCGATGCCAAGGAGGTTACCAGCATTTTTCAGTACACGGGTTATTTCTATATCCTCTTTTGACTCTGTAGGAATACCGCTGGGGTGACTATGTGCTACTATGATGGCATTGGCATTTCCAAGAATAGCGGCTTTGTAAATTTCTCTTGGGTGAACCAATGTGCTATTCAAGGTTCCCTGGGATACCATCGCTAGGCTCGTGGGCTGATTTTTGGTATCAAGGCAGACTACACAAAGCCTCTCGCTAGGTTCATCCTCCAAGAAGACTCGCACAATGTTAGCGGCATCGGAAGGGCTATTCACATACCTTTCTTGATAGAGAAAGCTCGATTCTCTCACTAATTTTAGGCTTACCAAGTTGACTCTTTTAGCGGAATTGTTAATCATTGTTGAACCTCCTTGTTCTGATGTGAATAAAAAATGCCCCGTTCCCTAATGAATAGGAACGGAGCTTCAATGTTGGTTTATATTGTCAGTTTGGTCATCTTTAGTGGTTGCTAACTTTCGCCAAGATTGGCTCGTGAATAGCTCTGTTTCAAGGTGCTGTTCAGACAGCCAAGCCTCAACTTCGGGTTCAAGTTTTCCAACTTCGGAGATGAATGTTTGAAAGTATGCATTGTCGTATAATAACCCAATTTTCCATATCTCTTGGCCGTTTGAAAGTCGCTCTAATTCGACGTATTCCAACCACTCACCAAGCAGGTCACCTTCTTCTGGAGTCAGCCCTATGCCTTTGAGATTTCGAATATCGTCATCTTGTTCCAGTATTACAATATAACCGTATTCCTCCAAACTGAATTCTCCAATATTTTTCTCTTGACCTAATGCTTCGTACATCTGCTGGAATAGCCTTCCTACGTAGGTAAGGGACGCCTCACTGATCGCGCCCGAACCTACCAAGGCTTCTAGGTCGGCTATCGCTTTGATAGTTTTCACGTTTGTGTAATCTCTCCTTTCTTTGATCTATGATCCGGCGGACTCTCCATCGCGTCTGCAGGTCCTTACTATTATAATATCTGCTTTATTTCCGTATATTTACATGAAATAAAGGGTTGGTTATATCCGTTTCTCCTGTAAATGACCAGTATTTTTACCTTAATTTTCCTTCGTAGGGTTTCAAGAGCTTGATTATTCCCTTATGTCTTCTATGTTTGGTAAATCCGCCGCATATCTTGCGTAATAGTAGCCACTAAAGATGCAATGTAGGCTGCCTGTCGGGTCTTCATAGTGGCTTTCTAGGTTTTTTCTGCAATCAGAATCTGGGCTTGCCTATCAAAGTTTTAGTTACTAGTACTACTTGTTTTTGTGGTGAAATATAATGAATATTAGTAGAAATATCGTAATATTAACTAAAGAAAAGGTTTATAGTTGAGATTGAATAAAGAAAGGGGCTTTATGTATGGCTTGGACAATATTAAATTTCGGTAAGTACCAAGGTAAAACTCTTCCTCAAATTTTATTCCTTGATCCAGATTGGTTTTACTGGGCTTATGATGAAGGGGTATTTAGGAACAAGGGTCAACTTTTTAACGAGGCAGAAGAAATATACCAAAAGGCATCTTCGATAAAAATACCTAATTTAGATGACATTGAAAGGGTAGCTGAGTATGTAATTCATGCTCCGACCGGGAAATTTGGAAAGCTTGAGCTCGTTCCAGTATCCAGGCCTCCTCATGTAGGAGGTAGCCCTACATTTAGAAAGAATGTAATAGATTTGAGCGTTCCAAGGCAAGTAGCTCATTATGATAAAACTGGCTGTGCTTTACTACTTGGAAACGTTAAATACTATTTATTTGGGGCAAATGTCAGGATGACTAAGAAAAAGTGTGAAGACTTTTTTAATGATAATGATAATTTCAGGTTGAAAAATGCTTAGTGTGATTCGGTGTTAAATTAATGGCTTCTACATAAATGTAAAAACGGGCAAACCCACCTCCGTTTATGGACGTAAGGGTTTGCCTATATTAACCAGTATTTACTCGCTGCATTGTGTAGAGAATGCAGCGAGCAGATTTAATCCGCTTTCCTTGGTATTCATGCCTTTGGAAGGTAAGGTATTAATCAAAAATCTTTTGAAGTTAGTTTTCCTAAGTTTTGCAGCTAGTGACTGCTTTTTTCAAAGCAAAAATGTATAGTTGTTGGCCTTCGTTTTAGTAACTACTTTGCAAGAACCTATTTATTGATAATATTTTGGAGGATTTTCATATTTATTGTGGAATAGTGTGAAAGTAGGAAAAACATGGGCCCTAGCAACTTAGATCAATACCTAGTAAGGTGTCAAGAAAGTCACAGAATATGAATCATACCGATATCCATTTAGATTTATCCGTAAGAGAAAAGAGGAGATTATTTGTGGAGATTCCATTTTTAATTTTGGGATTTACAGGACCGATAGGAGCAGGATGTACTACTCTTGCTAAGATAATCACTCGCACCAATCCATCGGTTTTAGTAAAGAGAAAACAGTTCTATGAGAATGTCATTAAAAACATGGAAAATATCAGTGACCAAATGAAAGAAGCTACGTGTGAACTAGAACTCGAAAATTATAGTAAACAACTTAGGGAATTGTATCACCAACGGGCATATCTTAGAGTACTCCATCAAGTTAAGGATCCCAGGTTTGTATATGTTTCAATGTCTGCGATTATTCTCAAGCTAGTTATAGAAACATCATATGCACAAGAATTCAATAAGTGGTCAGAAGCGTTTCCTCAATTGTCAGAAATAATCATGGAATTTAGAAAAAAGTGGATTGAAATTATTCATATATATAATATAAGTGATAAGAAATTTGAGAAATTATCGGATAGTGAGTTAAATAGTATAGATGAAATGTTTAAAGATCTAGATAACATACGAAAAGAAATAACGGATATTGAGTTAGGAGATTTTTTTAACAATAGGATTGACGAGTTACATCTTCAAATCTTTGGGAACAACATACGTAAGACGGGATCTGCATTTATATCAGACGACTCTAAGGGAGATTTAGAAAATCTTCCCCTAATAGCGATAGAAGTTAATAGGTATATCAAATATTATCGGAATAGAGCAGATAGTAAAAAGGCAAATTGTTTTGTTGTAGATGCATTTAGGAACCCTGCTGAGGTAGAATTCTTTAGAAGATATGATCAATTTTTTCTAATTTCCTTGTATGCAAGTGAAAAAACTAGACAAGAAAGGTTAGGCAGTACAATTCTTGGAGGTTCTTTTCATAAAAGGGAAGATTTTGCTGACATATTCAAAAAGATTAATGAGCGTGACTGGGGTGATGACTCTAACATAAAAGACTTACATAAACAGAATGTTTCTAGATGCTTTTATTTAGCTGATATAGCCATTAATAATGATAAATCAAATGAGGAATTCGACATGAAGCTATTCGATAAATTCCTTCGTTATTATGCTTTAATTGCTTCACCAGGGTGTGTTCAACCTACCAAAGAGGAAACGTTTATGAATCTTGCATATTCATTGAGTCTACGTTCATCATGTATCTCGAGAAAAGTAGGGGCAGTAATTACTGATAAAGCGGGCTTTGTATTAGGTGTAGGTTGGAATGACGTCGCTCACGGTCAGATAGGTTGTGGATTAAGGCAAAAAGAGGACTTTTTAAAAGAAGAAAATGAATTGTTTTCTATGGAACTCTTTAAAGGACTTCTCACTAATGAAGATTTTGAACAGTTTTCAGAATATGACTCAATTTGCTTTAAGGATGTACTTTCTGAAAAGAAAATCAAAGAAAAACTTGCTAAAACTGATATGAGTCAGACCGAAAAGGAAAAAGTATTACAGGTTCTTAAAATTAAGAGATTAGAATACTGTAGATCTCTTCATGCAGAGGAAAATGCACTTTTGCAAGTAGCTACGAGAGGAGGTATGGGGGTACATGGCGGTGAGATTTATACAACCACTTTTCCATGTGAATTATGCGCAAAAAAAATTAACCAATCTGGTATTACTACGGTCTATTATACCGAACCCTATCCGAATAGCATTTCTGAAAGGCTATTTCTAAAAGATGGAATTCGGCGTATTGAAATTAGGCAATTTGAAGGTGTAAAGAGTTTTAGCTATTTTAAATTGTATAAGCCTCTATACGATAAAAAAGAAGCTCAGAAAATTGATGACTTAGTATAATGGACAAAAGTTGTTACTTTATGAAATATTGTAGATTTCGAGCAAACCCTAAAGGCCTAATAGTAACAGGGATAAGATTTTTTAGTAGAATAACAACCGGTGGATTATTTTTTCCTCTTATCTATTACAGAGACACATCTACCTAATATTGTTAATATATATCTTCTTTGTTTTCAGGGTGCTGATCAATTATTTGTATTATATGCTTTCAATAAAAGCAAGAATTTTGGACAAAAGATATAAACGTGAGTATGGTTAGGAAAGGAGGCCACGCTTTAACTAAAGTTTTTTACTCAGTTATCGCATCTTCTAAAACACTTGATTTCAACTGTAACTCCGTTTAGACTAATTATATGAAAATATTAACAGTTTAGAGAAAACTATATTTTAGATAGGGAAGCGGCTGCTAAATGGAATATATCCAAAAGATGTGTGCATTTCTTTGCGCACAGAATTAGTATAGAACGTGTTTTTGAACTAGGAAGAGTTGAGTAATACCTGGAGATGCAATAACAAAAAATATTTTATTTGAAGAATCGGGAGAGATAGAATGAACCTTTTTCAATACATAACCGCTGTTAGCCTATCCGAAAAAACTGAATTGGAGAAAATACGGCTGTTGGCTTTTTATCAAAATACAACTGATGGTACTACTTCGTTCTTCCTGGACGGTATTTTGCAAATTCTAAAAGAAATAGGACATCCAGTATCTAATGTCTCTCGAATAAAAGGATATCTCGCCAAATCAAAGGACTTTAAAAAGAACGGAACAGAAAATGAGTATATGATAACACCATTAGCCAAGCAAAAGTTGCAAATTGAATTTGGCCATATATTCGATAACACCGAAGAAATTATATCTTCAAGCGAAGTCTTAGACGAAACTCTGTTTGTAGGGAAAAGAGGATTTTTAGATATACTAATAAAACAGATCAATAGCAGTTATAACAATAACTGTTACGATGCTTGCGCTGTTCTTATGAGACGCGTTTTTGAGATATCTCTAATATTAGCTTATGAAAAGCAAGGTGTTCAAGACCAGATTAAAGATGGAAATGGCGACTATGTTATGTTAGAAAGAATTGTAGCAAACGCTATTCAAAATAAAACTCTCCATATTTCAAGATCACGAAAAGAATATGACTTAATACGTGATTTAGGGAATTTCGCTGCTCACAAAATCCATTTTAATACTAGAAAAAGTGATATTGATAACCTAAAGCAAACATATAGAGTTTGTATAGAAGAATTATTCTATATTGCGGGGTTAAAAGTGTAGGGGGATGAAAAATAATGTCTAATAGAGTTAGGATCAAATTGGGGCCCATCGAATTTGAAGTTGAGGGAGATAGTGATTTAATTGAACGCGAAAGGGCGCAATTTTTTAGCTTGTTGCCACAAGCAATAACGGCTGTTTCGCCTGTGGTTTCAAATTCCTCCCAAATGCTTGAGGCAGCAAAGGATATTATTGAAATATCTGATCCCCCTTCTTTACCTACCTCTGAATTACACGATAATCCTCACTCATATGATTCCATAGTAGCCTTTTTAAAAGAAAAATCGTTTAGCTCAGATTTAGAACGAGTTTTAGGAGTAACTTATTATATTGACCAATTGGAAGGTGTAAGCCCTTTTACATCGAGAGATATTGAAGCCAAATTTACTGACGCAAGGTTAACAAAACCAAGTAACATCAGCCATGCTATTAACAAGAATATAGCTAAGGGTTTCCTATGTGAATCCAAAGAAAAGAAGGAAGGCCTTAAATCATTTTATTTGTCATTAGCCGGTATTGAATGGTGTCAAAACTATACTCCTTCGGAAACTTCAACACCTAAGAAAATCCCAAAAAGTCGAAGACTGAAAACCAATACGGAATCCTTTTTGATAAATATTCCCTTGGAAGACTTACATCTAGATAATTATTGTGATGTTCCTTCGCTGAAGAATCTTGATGAACAAATTCTAGTGGTAATGTTTATGTACACTAAGGAGAAAGATGTTGAGTATTTTTCTTTTGAAGATATTGTATCCATTCTAAAAACTAAGTTTAAAGTCTCTGCTACCTCAAGACAAGTGCAATATTTCTTTGAAAAAGGTGGTACAAAGTTCGATAAAAAGACCGAAAAAAAGCGGGCTTATCATAAGCTCATGTCGATTGGAATTAAGGAAGCTGAAAAAATTATCTCTCAGCAAAAAGAAAGTACCATTGTTTCTGCAGATTAATCGTGCCCTTTTTGTCACTATGTGTTGTTTGAGCTATGGGAAATTAAGCATCTAATAAATGTAGCTTAAATATGTTCGAGGGTTTGGATAAGCGCGCCTCGCTTCCACCATTAAAAACCCTGTAGGTTATGTTTGCGTCAAGATTATCGATATTGTTAGATAAATTAACAACTATCTTATCTACATATTCTTGAAGAACCCTTTTCTTTTCTTCTTTATCGGTGGAAAAGAGAGAGTTCTTTTTTTGTTCTATTACTGAATAGATGTCTTCTTTATGTAAACGGTAAATAACGAGTACCTGTCTTAAAACTACTTGCCATGGTAACCTTGGATATATGAATCTCTAAAAACTTGAAAACTTCTAATGACAGTTTTTCAAGTACTAGAAAAACTATAATCAAGGAGCTGTGCGTGTGGACAATAACGTGAAATCATTAACCACTCAGTATCGTTATGATCGATGGGTTGGTATCATTTCAGAACGCAATGCCAGTGGATTAAGCATCAAAGATTGGTGCCGGCAGAATGACGTAAAGGAAACATCTTATTATTATTGGCTTAAAAAAATCCGTCACTCTATCGTCGAGTCCTTAGAACCAGAGGATCACAAGGATGAGCTTACTTTTGTTCCCATGCTATCACAACCGAAAACCAACGAATTAAATCATGTTAACGATGATAAAACGAGTTCGGCACCGCACTCAGAAGTCATTCTCAAACTCGGTGAAATCACCATCGAGTTTGGAAGTCAAGCCTCGCAAGAGCTCATCTTAAATGTACTGAGGACCCTTAGAAATGTTTAATAGTGCTTCTGAATTTGATCAAATCTATATTGTCACTGATTTGAGAAGCGGGATCGATGGGCTAAGTGCCCTCATTCAGCAGAAGTTTCAGCTCAATCCCTTTCAAAATGTACTTTTTTTGTTTTGCGGGAGAAGAACTGATCGAATTAAGGGACTGGTATGGGAAGGTGACGGTTTTCTAATGCTCTATAAACGTCTTGAGAACGGACAATTTCAGTGGCCTCGTACGGAAGAAGCTGCTCGAAACATTACCCTACAACAATTTCGTTGGTTGACCAAAGGTCTCACACTCGACCCCAAGAAAAAGGTATGTCAATCATCTCCCAAACGCGCCATTTAGCCAAACTACCTGTGGATAAAATGATTGAAATTTAAGTTTGTCCACAGATTTCAAAAGGGAGCTCCTGACTTCTGTACACGGCATCTTCCGTGTGATAAAGTGAACTCTTGGAGAAAAAATTGACTGAAAAACAACTCACGAACTATAGTAAGGAAACCATCGTAACCATGTACATGGCACTTCAGGAAATCACAGAATCCTTAAAGAAAACTAGTGACATGCAGCAGGAGCAGATGAATGTCCTTTATAAAAAGATCGATTTATTACTGGAGCAGGTGGCACTTGCCAAGGTCATCCATCATGAAATGAGTGACCTTGAACTAAAAGAGATCTTTGGTGACAAATGGCGTAGGCTACCCGACGAAGTATATAAAAGACTTGCTTTCCACCCAGCGACCTTTGAAGTGGTGCAGACAATCAAACCATCGTTCGTGCGAAGCGCGATTAAGATCTTCTAAGAAACAGCATCGTGACGCCGTCGCTGCAGGCGGCATCTATAATGGCAAGTATGTGAATGCACTACCGCTTTATCGCTTGGAGCAAGAGTTCAAGCGACATGATATGAACATTTCTAGGCAAAACATGGCGAACTGGACAATCCAGTGCAGTGAGCGTTATCTTTCTTTGCTTTATGATAGAATGCATCAGGAGTTACTTGAGAGTCCTGTTTTGCAAGCAGATGAAACGCCTGTAGAAGTGAGTAAAGACGGCAGAGCTGCCGGAAGCAAAAGTTATATGCAGAGTAATCTTTTAAGAACGTTCTGGGATGGTCTGCTTTTCTGGTTCGCTCATACAAGACGATGGGTGCCTTATCATACATTTTTCCTGTGCGATAAACCCTGCATTTTACTTTTTGCTTATGTATGGAAACTTTAGATACTGGATAACAGGACTGTATAGTAAAGAGTACGCGGAGACTCTCTTTATGAATAATATAGTAAATACGCTTGGAGTTATTGGTGTAGTTCTTCTTTTTCTTTCATTTATATGCATTAGGATAGATGTTTCATCTTCTAAAAACGTTTTATAAGGTATTACACAGTAGACCAATTATGCGCAATAAGCGCTCCAAATAAGGAGCGCTTTTATTATACCTAAAATTGAGAGGACCGTGATCATAGATTTTAGTGAAGGGTGTGAAGTTGGAGACTTCTTTGATGGAATACTACACCCTCACCAGGCTGATTTCATGGGCCTGAGCCAATCTCGTTAAATTGACCTGTGTGACAGGTGAAGGGGTACCAAGGGAGCTGAGACTGTAGTGACGGTAGATTTAACAAAAAGACGACGGAACTCTACTACGCCTTACAAATGCTGGATTATGATAAGGAGCCTAAGAACAAACATGAAGTGGCATGGCCCATGGTACTAGCACACTGGAGGAGTAATTATCAGAAAACGAAATAGCTAGAGCCCACTACAGCTCTGACTACAAAGTTATACCGCCATCTCTTTTAGAGACTGCCGTGGATTCTGACTACGATAGCCGAATTCAATTTGTCCGTAACAAGGGAATTGCTCTTAGGGATGCTAGTGAAACATGCCAAAGGGTAGGCAGTTTGGATTCTATTATGAGAAAGTGTGATTAGATCTAATGTAGTAAAGTGAGCTTAGGATGAAAATAGATAAAAGAGCTTTATAAGGAATATATTTCAAAAACTATTGAAAACAAATATAACACAAATTATAATTGTGTTATATTTAGTTTAGTTAGCATATGTTTGGAAGAATTGGAATTGCATATACCACTACTCCGAGCCAGAATGACCTAAGGATAGTATCTATGGTATTCTGGCCAGGGCTATAAAGCCCTCAGGGTATACCTGGAAACAGGT
The DNA here is from genome assembly GCF_002196785.1 of Desulfosporosinus sp. FKA. Classification (NCBI taxonomy): domain Bacteria; kingdom Bacillati; phylum Bacillota; class Clostridia; order Eubacteriales; family Desulfitobacteriaceae; genus Desulfosporosinus; species Desulfosporosinus sp. FKA. Next base: position 90,467 of record NZ_NAHZ01000022.1, read on the forward strand.
GTGCCTTCACATTTTGAAAAGGAGGTGGATAGGCTGAGCTTTGCTTTGCAATGATTAGTTTTAGCTCCACCATCGACGGTGGAGCTTTTATTTTTCTATTCAGGACGCTATTTAAAATTTATTCTATGCATGAAGACCATGGAGGTTAAAGAAGCATTGCAGCAGGCGAAAATGCCTTAATTTGCAGTAAAAAGGGATGAGGCGGGGTTATGGATAGCTATCAAGAAGCCGGAAAGTTAAAATGTTCTATTTGTGAAAGAGGCTGTGTCGTTCCGGAGGGAAAGACTGGGGTATGCGGGCTTTATCAAAACGATAGTGGAAATATCAGGGAGTTATTTCCCGATAAATACTTAACGGTTTGTCCGATTTCTATTGAAACCGTGAATTATCTCCCCAACAAGTAGTGGAGGAAGCGGTAAAAAATGATTGCATTGGCGTAGCCTTTTTGCTCAATGATCCTCTGGCATGTTATCCTACTTTTCTTAGAGTCGCTGACGCTGCCCAAAAAAGTGGATTATTAGTGGGCTGTTCTTCCAATTCGTATTTTACCGAAAGTTCACTAGCAGAAATCAGTCCGCTTATAGATTTTATTAATGTCGGGGTAAAAGGATTTTCTCCCCAGGCTTATCAGGAATGCGGCGGCAGCACAGTTGATCCGGTTTTGCGCAACATAGCCAAGCTATATGAAAGCGGTGTCCATGTGGAAGTTTCTTGTGTTTTGCGAAACAACAACATGGAAGAAATTGCGGACCTGACTGCGTACATAGCCAATATATCACCGGATATACCCTTTCAGTTAATGCGCTACATCCCTTTGGAAGGGGCAGATACATCCTTGGAACCATCAATCCGTGCTTCCGAAGCCTTTTATCAAAGGTTAAAAGACAAATTACACTATGTTTATCTGTTCAATTCCCCGGGGACGGATTATCTCAATACTTTTTGCCCCGGCTGTGGGGAAGTTATCTTTAAAAGAGACTTTTACGGCCCTATGGGCTCTAAACTGTTCCTATCGGAGTCCAGCCCGATTGGAAAGACTTGCCCGCATTGTAGTAAGGAGATGCCCATAAAAGCCCCACCGGCTGAGAAAAAGTACCAGGAGGGGGACTTTGAAGGAGGCTACCCCTTTACCAGAGCGCTTGAAATGATGGAAGCAATTCTAATCACCCTTGGCGTCACGGACGTTAAAAAAGTAGTGCAAGTCTGGGAAATCGTTCTGGGCCAAAAGGGGTTACCCAAGTTGCACAGGGACATTCAAAATATCAGTTCATACTTAGAGATCATTCGGTATTTTGGTCGATTAATCGGAATGGAGGAGCAAGCTTCCAGGTTGGTTGCTTATATGGAAGAAAAGGTTTGCTCAATTCAACAATCCCTGCCCCCTTCGGAAAAAAGACCGCGAGTATATTATATCATGGGGAAACCGCTCTTTTGCCTGATGGGAGAACGCTTCGAAAATCAGTTGGTTGAGGCAGCCGGTGGAGTTAGCGCCAATAAAGAAATAGCATGTTCAGGCAGACCGGGCAGCCTTATTTCCGCGACGGAATTGAATGCCCTTAATCCGGAGGTTATTTTCGTCTCGGCTTTTCTGTCGTCCTCCGCAGAAGATGTCTATGCGGAGTGCTGTCGGGCCGGGGTAAACATCGAGGCGGTCAAGAACAAACGCATCTACACCTATCCGGCAGCCGGCTGGGACTTTGGCAGCCCTCGCTGGATTCTGGGCTTGATGTATATGGCTAATATGCTGCATCCGGAGATTTACCACTTTGATGTCCAAGCCGAGGCTGGCTGGTTTTACAGCCAATTTTACGGGATGGATTTTTCACCGGAGGAAGTAAACCGTTCTTTCAGCAAGCCCAGTAACCGCTGGCAATGGCAGAAGGGATAATGGGAGGCAAAAATATATGGAGAAAAGCCACGAAGCTCGGACGTCCGAGTTACTGCGAAAAGAACTAATTCTTGTCATAATAGCAATCGCGGTTTTCCTTTTGTCGTTCCCTTTAGGCAGATACTCAATCTCACCGGGCGATTTAATAATGATTCTGGCTGCCAAAGTAATTCCTATACACCATACCTGGCCGACGACCATGGATATTGTGGTGTATAATGTCCGACTACCCAGGATTCTTGCCGCTATGCTGGTGGGTGCTGCTCTATCAACTTCGGGGGCCGCTTACCAGGGAATGTTTAAAAATCCTCTGGTTTCGCCGGATATTCTAGGGGCATCTGCCGGGGCTGGATTTGGTGCTGCTCTAGGTATTTACTTTTCTTTCAGCTATTTGGGGATCCAGTTGATGTCCTTTGCCTGCGGTCTGATTGCAGTATTTATGGCCTATACCATTGGGCAAAAGGTGCGGCATGATCCGATGCTTGTGCTGGTATTAACCGGAGTTCTGGTGGGGACTTTGTTCAGTTCAGGGACCTCATTAATTAAATTTGTGGCTGATCCCTATGACAAACTGCCGGCTATTACTTTTTGGCTCCTGGGCAGTCTGGCTGCTATCACTCCTCATGACGTTCTGTACGGCTTTATTCCGATATTGCTGGGTGGCATTCCCTTATATATTCTCCGCTGGCGCCTGAACGTATTGTCTCTGGGTGAAGAAGAAGCGATGGCCATGGGTCTGGAAACAAGAACGCTCAGGTTGATTGTCGTTGTCTGCTCGACCCTCATGACCTCAGCAGCTGTTTCCATCAGCGGTCTGGTCGGCTGGGTGGGCCTGATCATACCACATTTGGCCAGAATGATCGTCGGCCCAAACTACAAAGTGCTCCTGCCTGCGTCAATGCTGATTGGCAGCGCTTATCTTTTGCTGGTTGATGATTTGGCCCGCTGCGCTTCTTCGGTGGAGATACCGCTGGGTATTCTCACATCCCTGATTGGTGCCCCGTTTTTCTTCTATTTTCTGGTCTCTGGCCGAAAGAGCTGGAGCTGATAACTGGTTATTGATTGATACTATATTCTTTATACGAGGAGTGAGGGAAATGGACAAAAATAGAACTAGTGGCTTACTGGGAATTATGCTTATCGCCTTATTAATGCTCAATCTGGCGGGATGCAGTCAAGCTGCCCTCACCCAGGCGGGGCAGAAGCCTGCAACTCAGAACGGACAAACAGCGGATGCCCAGCGCACTATTACAGACATGGCAGGTCGGTCAGTAAAGGTTCCGGTGACAATCAAAACGGCGTTCTCAACCAGCCCTGTGGCGGCCATCATGCTTTACGCCCTCTGCCCGAATAAAATGGTGGGCTGGAACTATGATTTCCAGCCTGGAGATAAAAAGTTTATAGCTCCTAAATATCAGGCCTTGCCCAATCTAGGAGGCTGGTATGCCAAAAATACAGGCAGTACAGAAGAAATATTGAAAATCCATCCCGATGTCATAATTGACATGGGAGATATTACGAAAACGGAAATGAGCAATGCCGATAAAATTCAAAAACAGTTAGGAATTCCCGTCGTCCTGGTCCAGTCTGATCCGATCTCACAGATGGACAAAGCCTGCCAATTTCTGGGCGGCCTGCTTGGCGAGAAGGCCCGTGCCCAGGAACTGGCGGACTATTGCCGTCAGACAGCTGCCGATGTTAAGGCGAAAGCATCCACAATTCCCAAGGATAAACAGGTCAGAGTCTATTACGCAGAAGGCCCTAAAGGTTTACAGACCGAACCGGATGGTTCCATGCATATTGAAACCCTGAACATAGTAGGCGGCATCAATGTCGCCCAGGGCGTTCAGCGGGCTGGGCAAGCCGGTCAGTCGCCGGTGTCCATGGAACAGGTGCTGTCCTGGAATCCCGATGTGATCATGGCTTGGGGAGACAGTCAGGGAGGGTACTATCATAAGATTCTCTCCGATTCTGGCTGGAAAGATATAAAGGCTGTCCAGCAACATCGGGTCTATCAAATTCCAACGGCTCCTTTTAATTGGTTTGACAGACCACCTTCAGTCAACCGGATTATTGGGTTCAAATGGCTGGGCAATTTACTTTATCCCGATATCTTTAATTACAATATGGTCTCGGAAGTCAAGCGGTTTTACGGCTTGTTCTATCATTATAATCTCACCGATGATGAAGCTAAAGCTTTACTGGCCCAACCGACAGGGAATTAAAACAACATCTAACAGAGGGGGGGTATTCTGATGAAGCTGGAAATCGAACACGCTTCTTGCGGCTACGACCAGAGAGATGTCCTGAAAGATATTTCGCTGAAACTGGAATCCGGAGAAATCCTCTGTCTCCTGGGACCTAACGGAGTGGGGAAAACTACTCTATTCAAGACCATCCTCGGTTTTCTCAAGCTGCGCGGCGGGGAGATTTTACTCGACGGAGAAAATATCCAGAACTGGCCGCGCAAGCGTCTGGCCCAAGCGCTGGGGTATGTGCCCCAGGCGCATACTCCGCCATTTCCCTTCACAGTCCTTGATGTAGTGGTAATGGGGCGGACCGCCCATTTAGGAATGATTAGTTCGCCTTCCCAGAATGATCTGGCAATCGCGGAAGAAGCTCTGGAAATTCTTGAGGTATCCCATCTCAAGGACCGTATTTATACCGAAATCAGCGGCGGTGAACGCCAAATGGTTTTGATCGCCAGAGCGCTGGCTCAGCAACCGAAAATCCTGATTATGGACGAACCTACTTCTAATCTGGACTTTGGAAACCAGATCCGGGTGCTGGAACAGATTAGGCGGTTGGCACAGAGAGGGCTGGGAGTCATCATGACGTCTCATTTTCCGGATCACGCTTTTCTCTGCTCGACGAAAGTTGCACTTCTGCAAAGAAATAATACTATTTCCGTCGGCAGCGCCGACGAGGTGGTGACGGAGAAAAATCTGAAGGCGGCTTATGGAATAGACGTTAAAATAACTGAGTCATTTAACCATAAAGGGGAAACAGCGAAAGCCTGCATTCCTTTGTTGGCCGGGTGAAATATTATTGGTCACCGAAGTATTGAGGAGGATATATTGATTTCAATTTTAGTTAACAGAAAGAGAGGGAGTAGTTTGAAACGATTGGTTAAATCTATGGTTGCTTTTGGGTCGATTGTCTGTATGCTATGTTTCAGCGGCTGCGGTTCTCAGACGACTGGCAGTTCTCAACAGGCGGTCAATAATTCCATGTCCGGCACTTCACAGACTGCGGAAAAAACAATTGTTGACATGTCTGGGAAATCAGTAAAAATTCCGTCAAAAGTCAACAGAATTGTAGTTACCTGTTACGGCGGGGCCAGCAACGAAGTTGTCGTCCTTGGCGCGGCCGATAAAATTGTCGGTCAGCCTTCCCAGGAAAATTTCCGACAATTGCTCAAATTTGAACCACAATTTAAGAAAATACCGGATTGCGGTTCCTTTGACAACATCAGTGTGGAAGAAATTATTAAGCTCAAACCGGATGTGGTGGTCGCCAGCGTTACCTCTCCGAAGGGCAACAAAAAGCTGGAGGATGCTGGCATACCGGTTGTGACGGTGTTGACAGGCCGGGCTACAATTGATGGTTTGCATAAAGAATTTAAGATGATGGGAGAAGTATTAGATAAGGAAAGTGATGCCAATGCCTTGCTCGGATTCTGGGACAACGGGCTGAAACTGTTGAAGGATGATACTGCTAAACTGCCTGCGGATAAGAAGAAAGTATACTACATGTTGGGCACCCCGCTGCAGACCGATGGCACCGCCTGGGGTGAAGATTTAATAACAACCGTCGGGGGAGTTAACGTGTCTAAGGGATTGGGCAATGCCAATCAGATTTCCGTTGAGCAACTATTGAGCTGGAACCCTGATTCAATAATTATGAGCAGCAATATTGGGCCCACTAAAAATCATTTCATCATGGCTGATGATTTACGAAATAACCCACAAATGAGCAATATCAATGCAGTGAAGAATAATCAATTATATGAATGCCCTATCGGAGCTTTTTGGTGGGATCGCCCTTCTCCGGAGTCGATCCTGGGAATGATGTGGCTGGCGAAGTCCCTTTATCCGGATACTTTTGCCAATATCAATCTGGAGCAGGAGACTAAGGACTTTTTTCAAAAGTTTTATCATTATTCTTTAACCAGCGAGGAGTATAATTCTTTTCTCAATCCGCAAACAGCGGCGAATAAGTAAATGACCTATTATTCGAAATGCTTACCAAAAATGACTTATTAGGAGGATTATATGACGACAAATGACAATGCCAAGCGAATGGCGGAAAAAAAGTTGGCAGAAAAGAAAGAGAAGGCCGCAGAGATGGAAAAAACAGCAAGAGGTCCATTCGCTCCCGTCTATCCTGTGTTAGCTGAAAGATTTCATCGGGAATCTAACCTAAAAAACGGATTGTGCATCGACATCGGAAGCGGAGGGGCGCAGTTAGGTCTGGAAATTGGAGAAATCAGTGACTTTAATATTATTGCCTTTGACATCAATGAACATGCTTTAGAATATGCCCGGGAAAATGCTGAGTCTAAAGGACTTGGCGATAAGTTTTCGGTGCTTTGTGGTGATGTACAACAATTACCGTTGGAAAGCAATAGTGTTGATTTAATTGTGAGCAGAGGAGCTTTATGGTTTTGGCCGGATGGAGCAAAATCCTTTGGCGAAATTTACCGAATATTAAAGCCTGAAGCTAAAGCGTTTATTGGGTGTGGATTTGGAACAATAGAAATTTTTGATGCAGTGGTTGAACAGATGGAAAGTTTCAGACCGGAATGGAATTCTATGCGGCAAAAACTATTTAAAGACAATCCCGTCGAACTATTTGAGGGGTACTTAAAATCTGCAAATATTAAAGATTATATAATTGAAGAAACCACTTCGGACAGATGGATTATTCTTACAAAGTGAGATAATTGAATCACAATAAGGTGGTGGGATTACGCATTAATAAAAAATTAACCTTACTCAATAATCGCCTGACCAACATAATATTAACTACTTCCGATGGTATCTTAGTAGTTGATAAAGCGGGAATCATTAAATACAAATGAGAAATATAACATATACAAAATAACTCTACTTAAGTTGGGTGACCGATTATAAAATTAGAGACCTGCAAACAATGGTTAGCTAAGGGTTAGCTGGAAACATGATAAACTCGAAAACAAATAAAAGAAATGCACAATATGAAGATGCGTAGTTAATGTGAAAATTGAATTATTGATCTCCGAGCCAGATTGACCTAAAGAACAATCCATGGTCGCTGGACAGGGCTTTAGGCCCTCAGGGTATACCCGGAAACAGGTGTGCCTTCACGTTTTGAAAAGGAGTAGCAAAATAGACTGGGATACCAGCCTATTTAGAGCTCCCTTTTTGGGGAGCTTTTTGTCTTTAAAATCTGTTTTGTGAAAACTTATCATATAGTGAGAACTATATGAACCAAGTACTGGAAGTCAAACTGTACAAAAAGTATAAGTTGGGTGAATAGAGTTAGAAATGGCAATTTTTAATCAAGAATTTCAAGAAATATTGGAAAAAAGCATTGAAACGCCAATAGATCGTAACGATGCCATAAATTTGTTTCAGGAGACAGAAGATGAAGTTAAAGCTGACCGAATATTGATATTGGTATGGTGGGTTGGAATCCAAGCGATTACCCAACTTCACTCATAGCAGGCAGCGGTAATAATGTACCTGGAATTCATATTAATCGTATGCCGAACCGAAAAAGAGGAACTCTCTTTGACGGGTTTTTCTATCGCGATAATATGGAATATCAGAATGCGATGAAAATGGTGAGAAAGTGTCATGAAGAAATGAGGATTACGATTATGTCGTAAAAGCTTATTGTGCAAAAGAACGGTAATGCTTTGGAGGAACTGAAAAAGGCAGCCAAACTTTATCCGGATTATACACAAGATATCGATTTGAAGAAGATTTCTAATGGTTATTTACGAAAGGCTTACGATATGATTCGTGAATTATATCAAACCAATGAGTTAACTCCAGCAAGACTTAAAAAAATTGGCTTCAGGAATAAATGGAACTCAATGATTTAGAACAGCTTATTAATTTGCAGTCATATATAGGATAGGATTTGTTTGAATTTCTAGAATGCCTGCTCTTGCGGCAGGAAATTCAAATGAACTCAGTCTGTTTGGCGGCGTTAAATGCTCTTTCCCATCCATTTACCTGTTTATAACTTTTGATAAGTAAAGTAGTTGCCCTACTTACGTTTTGCTAAGTACAGAATATCCGCTGAGTTTCGTGAAATTGCTGCCGCCAACATCCTTAATTTTTTTTGCAAGTAATCTGTCAAGCGTAGCTAATCAGAGCCTGAGGCTGCGGTCATTCGGAGACTCTATGAGCGATGGGTTGATACAAGTTATGGAGTCAATGGATCTCCTTGTAAAGCGTCAGCAAAAAAAGGTTAAGAAGTTGAAATAGTAAAATCTAAAATGGTTGTAATAAGGTGGTGAAAATGAATGATATGTATGAAAACTAAAGAAGAAGAACTCATGACGATTATTGCGAATAATAACGATGTCGAACCGAAGGAAGCAGAAGAATATTTTATCGCAATAGTTTCAGTTGCATTGTCTTTAAAGAACGAAATGAGGAAAGATATAACTTCTATATATAACCAGAACAAATTTGAATTTCTTGAAAAAGCCAGAAAATACTCAGGCTATAACCACATACTGCTAAATGGCGGCGACTTGGAGCAAGAAATTTGTGCAAAAAAAGCATTAGGCATTTTATTAAGCGCTGAGGAATCCGAGCTAATAAAAGGAAAGATTTTACGACTCATAAAAAAGTACTACAAAGACGTCTATGTATGTGTTCAAAATAATAATTACGAAAGCTTCAGGAAAAAACTGTACAAGATAGAGGACTCCGACAAAAGCCTTAAACTAACTGAGATGTGGATAGTTTTATATTTTTACACTATGAAATTGATGAATGTAGATTTGATCAACATAGCCGCGACGGAAAGTGCATTTACCTTGGCAGGTCTGTTTTATAACTTTAACCCTCTTAACGCTGATATTCAAGGCGAATTAAAACGAGAAAACAGATTAGCCAAAGTGGAAGGTATAATTAAAAATGAACTTGGGTTAATAAGGAATTCCTCAGATATTCTTTATACTAAGAATAACGAGTTGAAACCTATAATAAGTTATCTGCGCAACCTGTTTATAATCGATAAAGTAGATATTGATCGAATCGTATCCAAGGTTAACCAAGATGATTTGAATAAAGTTATGCTTGCGCTTTTAAAAACTTCCGCGGCTACAAAATTCGATAATACCCAAATTGTGCAGTCAGTTGTTTTCGGATACCTCGTAAAAATGCTTCTCAATCAATATTTAAAGGCAAAGGAGCTCTATTTCAGTCAGAATGAAGAAAATTTGAGTTCTGAGTTGAGAGTCCTAAAGGAAAAATATAATTGTGCGCTGCTTGAAAAGGACAATGCTGAAATTCAGGCAAAAAAGCTTACCCATGAGATTGCTAACTATGAACTCAAACTTAAAGACATGTTATTAAAGCAAAGTAAATCCTACGAAGAGAGGATTAACAAACTGAACAAAGAGGTTGATGGCCTTAAAAACAGCCTGGATAGAGAAATGAAAAATCGGCAGGAACTTTTTCAACTGCGGGAGTTTTTCTTTGAACTCAGAAACGATTATTTGCCCACAGAAACATCATTAGATTTATCAAAGATTATCACCGATAAAAAGCTTTTAATAATCGGAGGGACTCAAGAGTGGAGAAAAAGGCTGAAGGATAAATTTCCCGCAATCCTTACAATGGATGGCTTTAATGACAAGATTGAATTCAGAAGTTTCGGGGAGATAGATTTTGTTCTCTTTTATACTGGATATATGAGTCATAATACCTATTATAAGATCGTCGATTTCTTAAAAGAAAAGGATATTCCATTAGGCTACATTGGTAAAACAAATATTGATTTGGTCGAATGTGAAATAGTTGAACAATTAAATAGAAGATTTTTTGTTCAATAATCTGAATTTCCCGTGAATCTTAGCGTGAAGTACCTTTGCATAAATTTATTGCTAATCCGGACAACTCCGCTAACCAGCGGTTAACATAAAGGTTTTTAACCAACTTTCCTCCATTTTCCTCTCCACGTGAGGGGTCTTTTTTTGCCGTACTTTACAAAAGCGCTATTATTTTTGAGATAACTTTTTCATCTGTCTATAAGTTTTGAGAAAGGTTCTCACTGCAATATATGGCACGACCATTGACGGCCTTGGTGGCAGACGAATCGGGAAAATCATCGAATCCCTGAAAGACGAAAGCTACCAGCCTCACCCTGCACGCCGCGAGTATAGGGAAGGGACTTATTCGGGATTATGAATTTTGTGAAGTTTCCTGCATGGCTTAATATGTTATTATTAATATTTATTGCTTTTGGAATTTTGTTTTCATTTATGGTGCGAAATGGAGAACCGGATGATGAAATGTCAACTAAATAAGATGAAAGCTAATTCTCAGATTCTGAGTATTTTGCAATTTATATTGATCATTGGAGTATACTTTGCAATGAGAGACAACGTGTTAATTGTAGATTTACTTAAAATAGTTCCATTTGCACTAGGATTTATTAAACTACTGTTTTTTGGATTGTTTTTTTATTACGAGAAAGCAGGTGCTTACTAATGCCTGTATTAAGAACAAAAATACATGAGCTTAGAAAAGAACGAAATATGCAGCAGGCAGACCTGGCAGCTTTGGTAGGTGTGCGTAGAGAAACTATTGGTAATCTGGAGAATGGAAAGTACAATCCATCTTTAAAGCTTGCGATGGATATTGCAAAGGTATTTGACAAGCCAGTGGAGGAAATATTTCAGTTTGAAGAAGAACGCTAATATAATAATTGATTTGGAAGTATCTACTAATTACAGTTCATTTTTTTATACTTTAAATCCAGTTGGTTGAATCGCTTCATTGAGCAGTGAATCAACCAACTGGATTTACTTGTCTTCGGGGGTCATCTTTCCTACTCGGGGTACGACCCCAAGACAATGGGAAACAATTCTGTTTGCGCCAGGATAAGTCTGGTGAAGGGGGATGCAACTGCTGAAACCTTTAGTAGGAACCTTGCAGGGTGAAGTGACCTGCCCGGTAAAGTTTGGTCAACAGCCGGAAGCGAGTCTTGCATGTAAGAAAGCGATTTCTAGCGTGAAGCGTAGACAGCGAATGCAAAAGCCGTGTGATTGAGCCTCGAAAAGTTCATCGTTGGAGCTTTCGTTCTTCAGAATGCGGGGGCAGCACAGTGGTTACTGTATTGACCTGGTACCATTGTCCGACCGGGTTTTTAGATGAACTAGTCGATGAGGCTTCATTATCCGTAAACCATGGTTCTTAAGAAATCTTAAGATCTATTAAAGTTAAATCTTAAGATTTCCCCTTTATACTGCAAGTATTGAGCAATCCAATATAGTTTAAGCCGTTGCTTCGAAAAGGAATTCACGTTAGTTGACTTGACCTGATGCTCGCATTAAGACGAGTGACTCAATTTACTCACTAAGGAGGTTCGAAAAAAATACGATATGAAAAAGGACTTGCCACTTGTAGATAAATCAAAAAGACTGTTGTTCTACAAATTGTCATTAGTTTTACTAGGCGCTTTAGTAATCTTACTAACCATCAAATATTTGCCCTTTATTCTTGAGTTGTCCGTATCTCTCGATAAATTTCGGAATTACATACTTTCACTAGGCAATTTAGGAGCAGTAGTATTCATTATCTTTCAAATACTTCAAACAGTGATTGCCCCGATTCCGGGAGAAGTAATACAAATTGCCGGAGGATATGTTTATGGATTGGTTTTAGGACTTGTTTTAACAAATTTAGGGATGTTGATAGGCGCCTTTATCGTTTTCTATTTTACTAGGTTTATGGGCGGTTCTTTGGTAGAAAAACTTCTAAGAAAGGAAAAGTTCCATTGGATAACAGATATAGTCGAGAGTAATGAATTTTCAATTATTCTGTTTATTTTTTTTCTAATTCCTGGGTTGCCTAAGGACTTTTTAATATATGTTGCGGGGTTAACTCCTATTAAGCCATTAAGATTTTTCGGAATTTTGTTTGTTGGCAGATTTCCGTGGCTTTTGGCTTCCGTGAGCATTGGCTTTGATCTTCACCATGGGAATTATTCATCAACCATAATCCTATCAGTGATAGCAATATTGTCTTTCGCATTAGGGCTACTTTACAAGAATAAGCTTATCAGCAAATTCACACATAAAAAGGAGTATTAATTTGGAAAAGAATAAGTATCAATGTCAGAACCTAAAAGTTAACGTGAATTCTGAATTACCAGATATTTATAAAAGGATTATTTCTTTATGCATATTTATATTGGTGATAATTGGATTAAAAAGCATGATGAATTTATTTCTATTTACCTTTATTTTTACTTACATATTTTACCACGTACGAGAATTTATCTACAGGCGGGTTAATAAATTTTTACAATTGCCCAAGGTTATGGTAACGATTTTTGTATATTTAGTATTCGCTGCTTTGATTCTGTTTTCATTGTTTAAATACATACCGTTATTAACCACACAGGTAACTATATTGATTGATCAGATTACTAATTTTAATGTTACGAATTACCAATATGAATTAGACAGTCGATTGGTAGATTTGATTAAGATGGTTAATATAGAGTCTTATTTGAAAGAAGGAGGAGATTACTTTCTTCAAGCAATGACAAATATCGGAAAGTTTAGTCTTAACCTTTTTCTAGCGTTCATTTTGAGCCTGTTTTGTATGTTAGGAAAAAAGGAGATATTTGATTTTGGTCGAAAATTAGAGTTCAGTAAAATCTCTTTTCTATATGCCTATTTTAGGTATTTCGGCAGCAACTTTTTAAACTCTTTCGGAAAAGTTCTGCGGTTGCAAATTCTTATAGCATTTATCAATGCTGTATTGTCATTTATTATACTTTTCTTTTTGGGTTTTCCCCAAGTATTAGGCTTGTCATTTATGATTTTTATCCTGGGGTTAATTCCCGTGGCGGGAGTTATCATATCTTTAATTCCCTTGGGTATTATTGCCTTTACAATAGGCGGTCTTACAAAGGTTGTATATGTGCTTGTCATGATCGCGGCGCTACATGCTCTGGAAAGTTATGTTCTTAACCCTCAGCTTGCTGCTACTAAAATGAAATTGCCAATTTTCTTTACGTTTATGATCCTGATAATTGGTGAGCACTTCTTTGGTATTTGGGGGTTGTTAATTGGTATTCCACTATTTATGTTCCTGCTTGATTTGGTCGAAGTAAGAGTGTAAGCGGCGTCCATCAATAAGCACAATTCTTATTTGAGTGATATTAAACTATATACATTTGTTATAGATGTATAAATAATGGTGGTTTTATAGATTATCGCTAGGTATAACTTCAGCAAATGACAGCATTTTGACTATTGCAGATTTTGTATTGTTGATAACGAATGGAGAAGATGGTTATGAAGAATATTCTGATAGCAGATGACAATGATGAAATAAGAGAGGTAGTTCGAGTTTTATTGGAGAGTGAAGGCTATCATGTAATAGAAGCTGTAGATGGCCAAGATGCAGTATGCAAAATTGATGAAAGCATAGATTTAATTATCCTTGATATAATGATGCCTATTAAATCGGGTTTTAAGGCCTGTGTAGAAATTCGAGAAAAAACAAGTGCGCCTATTTTGTTTTTAACTGCGAAAACTCAGGATTCGGATAAATGCATGGCATTTTCTGCGGGAAGTGATGATTACCTATCAAAGCCGTTTTCATATACGGAGTTAGTTTCGCGAGTGAAAGCTTTGCTTAGAAGATATTATGTGTATAAAGGGAAAGATAGAGTAGATATTCCCGATTTAATTGATATCAACGGACTAACAATAAATATATCAATAAATGAAGTAATAATGGATGAGGAAGCGGTTACGCTGACTAATATCGAGTATAGGATCCTTTTGTTAATGGCTCAACATAGAAAGAAAATATTTTCAGCACAAAATATATATGAAAGTGTTTGGCAAGAACCCTATTTCTATACCTGTAATAATACAGTTATGGTGCATATCAGAAATCTCAGAAGTAAATTGGAAAAGGATCCACAAAACCCAAAATATATAAAAACAGTATGGGGGAAGGGATATAGGATTGAATAAGAACTATCGGAGGGGCAAACTGGAAATTAAATTAATACTATGTCTAGTGTTTTCATTCGCTATAGCTGTAGGCGTATTTTTCTTATTGCAAGAAATCGGAATGAGTATATTGAATAACCATTTCAATAAACCATATGTTGACAATCAAAGGAAGGAAGCCATTTCTCAATTTAGAAGTTATGTCTCGGATAAACATTTGACAATAAATGACAAGGATAAAATAGCAAGTTGGGTTCGCAATGAAAAGTACGTTAGTCTTTACATTTATAAAGATAACAAACCTGTATACGCTTTCGATATCGCCAATGACGGTGATGGAGACTATCCGAAAAGCCCGATTTTAGCGGAGAAATCACTTTATGATATTGTATTTGCAGACACAAAAGCTCAAATGTATATGGAGAGCTTTTTTCAATACAAGTATTACGATATGATCAGCTTTATAAATGTAGGAATTTCTTTTCTGGGCTTTATTATTCTGATGTTATTTTTCATAAAAAGAAAAACTTCGTATATCGTATCTTTGGAAAATGAAATAAAAATATTAGAAGGCGGTAACTTGACTTATCAAATAACGATGAAAGGAAATGATGAACTTTCTTCTTTGGCTCAAAGCATTAATGAAATGAGAAAATCATTTATTGAGAAATTGGATAGTGAAAATATGGCCAGGCTGGCAAACAGCGATCTTGTCACAGCAATGTCACATGATTTAAGGACACCGCTCACGGCACTTGTGGGGTATTTAGATATTATCGAATACAAAAAATATAAAACTGATGAGAATTTGAGACAGTATATTCATAATAGCAGAGAAAAAGCATATCAAATCAAAGATCTTTCAGACAAATTATTTGAATACTTTATTGTATTTAACACGGATGAGAATGATTTAGAAATGGAATCTTTTGATGGAATTCAACTAATAGAGCAACTGATAGAAGAACAAGTCATAATACTACAAAATAATGGATTTGATTTTGAATTAAACTTATGCTGTACACCTTTTTATATAGAAGTAAGTTTAATTTCAATACGTAGAGTTTTTGATAATATTTTCTCTAATATTATGAAATATGCCGATAAATCCAGACCGGTTAAACTTGAATCTTATATTAGAAACCGATTATTATTTTTAAGCTTCGAAAACAAGATAAATAACACTTTAAAGACAGCTAACAGCACAGGGATCGGCATGAAAACATGTGAAAAAATTATTGAAAAACATAAAGGTAAAGTCAGTTTTATTAGAACCGAGGATTCCTATTCAGTTCAGATCAGCTTAGCTATTGAAGAAATTACTGATGAAAATAGATATTGCCTTGCGCAGAAGTCAGTAGAATAAGCAAAGAATAGCAGAATCACGGAACCAGCAGCCTACCCTAAGAAGAAAACGGAGTAACGAGAAAATTTTGTCCAGACATCGTGGATATGTTTTGGCTTATTTTAACTTCTTTTGTTATAGGCTTTTTTAATACTGTCCGTTGGACAGGGTTCAGTTCAAAAGGAGCTTCGAAAAGAGGCTCTTTTTTGGTGGGTATATTTGATCGACTTGCTTATCAATTGCTCCATGTAGTCAACTAAATTGAAATTCTATCATTTATTACGACTTAAGAATTCTTAAGATTTATTATAGCCGGATCTTAAGATATCCTCTGTAAACTGCTAATTGTTTAAATAATCCGTGCTCCAAAACGGCCGTTCTAAAGGATTAGACGCTGCTGGGTCCCATGATGTTAAGCAGCCTCATTGATTTAGGCGGGGACAAAAAAGCGGATGGCGAGATCAGTGGAGAGGAAAACGCGGGTTTTGACTTCGGTAACTTCGGAGATGACTCTTAGTCAATACTTGGTTGGGAGGATAAGAATAGAATGAATACTATCAAGGTCTGGCTTTTTATGGGTTCTCTTACCATCTTGCTTGTGCTGCTGGGTAATGCCATCGGCGGTCAGTCAGGGGCACTGTTATTTTTTATAATAGCCACGGCCATAAATATCTTCAGCTATTTTTTCAGTGATAAAATTGCTATTAAAATGACAGAATCGTATCCTGTGTCCGAGGCCGAAGCGCCGGAGCTTTATTGTATGGTGAAAAGTCTGTCTCAGCGAGCGGGCCTTCCCATGCCCAAACTATATATAACGCCTTCCGAGCAGCCGAACGCCTTCGCTACCGGCCGTAATCCGTCACATTCGGCGGTGGCGGTTACCGAAGGGATCATGCGGTTGCTGAACCGTTCCGAATTGGAAGGCGTTCTGGCCCACGAACTGGCCCACATAAAAAACAGAGACGTGCTGGTGAGCACTATAGCCGCCGCCCTGGCCGGAGCTGTGACCATGATGTCCAATGCATTTCAGGGGGCGGCGATATTCGGCGTGGGCAGCAGTGATAACGAGAAAGTCGGGAACATGGCGGGAGGCTTGCTGATGGCGTTCCTCGCTCCGATAGCAGCTATGATTATTCAGCTTGCTATCTCCCGTTCCAGAGAGTACATGGCCGATGCTGCCGGCGCAGAAATTGCCGGTGCTTCCGACGGCCTCTCCAATGCGCTGTTAAAGATTGAGTCGGCTGCCCACAGTATACCCATGGATGTAAATCCCGCCGCTTCCCATCTGTTTATCGTAAACCCTCTTTCCGGGGCGTCTTTGATGAAATTATTCAGTACCCACCCGCCAATTATGGAAAGGGTGGAAAGACTTAGGAATATACGGCTGTAATCATAGGTGAAAGTTATGGAAAAAATAAACATTAACCGGAGCCTTTGTTTTTCTGGAAATGAGTTGAAATTACATAGGCACTATAAGCAGGAGCAACAACATCCTGCCCTTTCTTTTTTGGTTGGTTTTATTGGGAAAACAATCGTCCGCCGGAAAGGTTATGCTTCATGACAAGAATGCCTTTCTTGAGCAGTTGGCACGGCCCTAAATTCTCTTAAAATGGTAAATCACGCATCGATAGAGACCAGTTTAAAGGGTGACAATAAATAAATGCCGTTTTTGCATTCGTGTGAGGAGAATACTGAATGAAATATTTAGCGCAATTTTTAAAAGAAGAAAAGAAGATGATATTCTTAATCATCCTGGCAGCCGGCATGCAGGTATACGGAACCTTAATGGTTCCATATTTTGTCGCCGAAATGATCAATGTCGGTATCGCGCAAAAAAATGTACATTCTATTGTATTAATAGGACTAGAAATGCTGGCGGCGGCAGGCTTTACCGCTTTGATTTCGCTTTGGGGCAGCTATCTGTGCGCTGATCTCGCCGCCCGGACGGGAAAGCATTTGCGGGAAAGGATTTTTGAGAAAGCACAGATGCTTTCAGTCAATGATTTTAATTATTTCGGCACGGCTTCCATGATTACCCGCTCCACAGGAGATATCACGGTTATCCAGGAGGCGATGATTATGGCTGCGCAGATGATTTTGCCGACACCGCTTATTTTGGTTGCGGCTGTCGTCATGACCGCCGCCGCAAGCCCTACGCTGCTTTACATTCCGCTGGCCGCGATGCTTTTATTTTTATTGGTAGCCTATCTTTTGTTCAGGAAAGCGCGCCCGATATCCGCGATCATCCAGAAAAGAGTTGACGCCGTCAACCAGGTCGTAAGGGAATCCATACTCGGCATTCGGGTCATCCGCGCTTTTGATAATACAGAGTATGAGCGTCAAAGAGCGGACGACGCTTTTTCCGAATACGCGGATAATATGATTCGCTTGAATAGGACCTACGCCCTTTTTAACCCTGTAGTATGGGTGGTTATGGGGATCGCGATGGCCGCGGTGGTCTGGGTTGGCGGCTTCCTTGTGCTTCAGCAAACGATACAGGTAGGCAGTATTGTGGCTATATCGGAATATACCGTGATAATGTTGGTTTTCCTGATGATGTCGGCCATGGTGCTGGAGATGATACCGAGAGTTGCGGCTTGCCTGGAGCGTATCCGGGAGGTATTGGACACCGTTCCGGGAATAGCTGATCTTGCAGTAACATACGGACAGCTGGATACAGGCAATACTCAAAAAATAGAGTTTCAAAACGTCAGCTTTTCCTATAAGGGCGCTGAAGAACCTGTCTTGGAAGCGCTTAGCTTTAAATGTGAGCAGGGAAAAACAACAGCCATCATTGGGGGAACGGGTTCCGGCAAGAGTACCATCGCCGCGCTTATGCTGCGCTTGTATGATGTCCAGGACGGAAGAATCCTGCTGGAAGGAAAAGATATCCGCGGCATTACCCAGCATGATCTGCGGGAACATATCGGATATGTCCCCCAAAAAGCTTTTCTGTTTAGCGGTACGATTACGGATAACCTGCTCATGGGAAATAAAAATGCGACCTTGAAGGAATTGCGGCGCGCCGCGCGGATTGCCCAGGCCGATTCCTTTATCTCTTCTCTTGAGCAGGGATATGACAGCCTGGTAGCGCAGGGGGGGACCAATTTCTCAGGAGGACAGAAGCAAAGGCTCTGCATCGCCCGCGCCCTGGTTAAAAAGTCCCCTGTTTATCTATTTGACGACAGCTTTTCCGCCTTGGATTATAAAACAGACGCCGCTCTGCGAAACGCTTTAAAACATGAAATGCGGGATGCCGCAGTTGTGATCATCGCCCAGCGCATCAGCACCATTTTGGACGCTGATCAGATCATAGTCCTGGACGCGGGAAAAATCGCAGGGATTGGCAGACATGACGAACTGATAGAAAACTGCGGCGTATATAAAGAGATAGCCTACTCGCAGCTGATGGAAAAGGAGATAAACAGGACATGAGCGAAGAGTGGAATCAAGACAGTTCCGAATATGATTTTGATGTTACAGATGTTCCCAAAAATTCAAAAGCCACAATAAAGAGATTGCTGGCCTTGTTGCTGCAGCAAAAAGGCGCCTTGGTCGTTATTGTGCTTGCCACTTTGGTGAGTATGGGCCTGTTTGCTGCCACGCCGCTGATTTTAGGCAGGGCTATTGACCGGTTGATCGCAGGGATCGGCGAGCAAGGCTTTGGCGGCGGATTTAGCATGCTGGCGGAAATTCTGGGCTTCCCTCTGCTGCTGCTAATGGTCGCCTATGTACTAAGTTCCTGCTTTTCTTTCCTACAGGAATATATCATGGCCGGTGTGGGTGAAAGATTAGCATTGTCCTTGCGCCAAAAGATGAGTGGAAAAATCAACAAACTGCCCTTGCGTTATTACGATTCACATCAAACAGGGGATTTGCTAAGCAGAATCACTAATGATTTGGACAGGGTCGCGGAGGTTATCAATACAGGCTCCCTGCAGTTTATGAACGCCGTGTTTAACATTATCATCAGCGTTGGCGTAATGCTGAGCCAAAATCCTCTTTTGACATTGTTCATTTTAGCCGCTATGTCCCTAAGCGTATTTGCCACCAAGTGGATTTCGGGCAAAAACTTTGCAATCGCGTCTGAAAACCAGGCTGTTTTAGGCGAACTGAACGGAAGAATTGAAGAGTTCTATTCGGGCAACCTGATTCTCAAAAGCTTTAATCAGCAGGAAGCGGTAACTGAAACTGTCAGGGAGATCAGCCAAAGACAGTACGTCGCCAATAAAAAAGCGCAGTTTGTTATGTTTGCCATTTATCCCGCCATTCACTTTCTGACCCAGTTAGGATTCGTGATAACGGCCATTGTCGGCGGCATCTTTGTCGCGGGCGGCAGCATGACGATTGGCACCATACAGGCGTTTTTACAGTATGTCAACCAGATTTCTGAGCCGATTACCGAATCGTCTTACTTTCAGAATTTCCTTCAGGCGGCATTGGCCTCGGCGGAACGGGTCTTCGAGTTTCTGGACGAAGAAGAAGAGGTCTCGGACGCAGCCTCGCCTAAGCATCGTTTCGCTCCCCGAGGAACGGTGGAATTTGAGCATGTCTGCTTTGGCTACCAGCCCGAGGCCATACTCATGAAGGATGTCAATATCAGCGTGAGACCGAATGAAACGGTGGCCATCGTCGGACCCACCGGGGCAGGGAAAACAACGCTAGTCAACCTGCTCATGCGGTTTTATGAATTGAACGGCGGCAGAATTCTCATCGACGGAACGGATATCCGGGAGTTCCCCAAAAGCGAGCTGCGCAAAATGATTGGCATGGTATTGCAGGATACCTGGCTCTTCAAGGGCACCATTGCCAAAAATATTGCCTATGGAAAAATGGACGCTTCCCGCGAGGAAATCGAAAAAGCGGCAAGAGCGGCAAGATGCGATCATTTTATCCGCACGCTGGAAGACGGATATGATACGGTGATTTCTAGCGAGGATGGGAGCATCTCCCAAGGGCAGATGCAGCTCCTGACCATCGCTAGGGCGATGCTGACCAACCCTGCCTTGATGATTCTTGACGAAGCGACTTCCAGTGTTGACACCAGAACGGAAGCGGAAGTTCAAAAAGCGATGGCTCAAATCATGAAAGGGAAAACAAGCTTTGTGATTGCCCACCGGCTTTCTACCATAAGATCAGCCGACGTTATTCTGGTTATGAAAGACGGCGCTATTATTGAAAAAGGAAGCCATGACGAATTGCTGGCCGGAGACACGTTTTATGCGGAGCTATACAACAGCCAGTTAGCTGGCGAAAGTGCAGTCGACTTAAAAGATAACTCAATCATTGATACGACTTAAGAATTCTTAAGATTTATTATAGCCGGATCTTAAGATATCCCCTGTAAACTGCTGATTATTGGATGATTTGTGCTCCAAACGGCTGTTCTATAGGATTACGATAGAAAAAAGGACTAAGCGCTTGTGGATATGTCATTAGCTTTACTGGGCGTTTTAGCAGTTTTGCTAACGATTATATATTTGCCTTTTATTCTTGAGTTGTCTGTATCTCTTGACAAATTTCGAGATTACATCCTTTCACTGGGCAACTTGGGAGCAGTGGTATTTATTTTTTTCAAATGCTCCAAACAGTGATTGCCCCGATTCCGGGAGAAGTAATACAGATTGCCGGAGGATATATTTACGGGCTGCCCTTAGGAGTAATTTATACAATTTCCGAGATGTTGCTCGGTGCAGACATCGTGGATATGTTTTGGCTTATTTTAACTTCTTTTGTTAAGAATTTAAGTGCTGGTAATCTGCTTGACCAAACTAAAGTAAAAAAACGGTGAAGGAAGTGAATTTGCATGTTTACTAAATCAGATAAATACTACATACTCAATTCGGCTCTGATCGTCATCACGATAGTTTGTGTCTTTACAGGAATAAACTTCAACAATCGCTTAAGATTTGCCCATGAAATCGCGGGTTATCTCATGACCATAATTATTGCAGTTCATTTGGCATTACATACTCAGTGGATAAAAACAGTCACCTTGAGTATTATTGCTGACAAAAAGAAGCTGATGGCTCTCATGCTAACCTTGCTCATTACGATCGGGGTCTGTTCATATTCGCTGTTCCACAGTTCTGCTAACCAACGTGGCGGAGGACATTTTGGAAGACAGCATAGAAATTGTCAGAACTTTAACCCGCAAAACCTTCCTTAGAACAAACTCATTTTAAAGGAATGTCTTTAAAATGAATTGTTTCAGTGTTTTTCGTAGGCTTTTTACTCCTTCCTTTTTCATTTCTCCACTTGCTGTTGGCGTTGAAGATCAGCTTAAATCAGCAGGCAAGACAGGTAATGGGAATAAACTAATTTCGAAATTTCAAGAATGTCTGCCATACCTAATGCGTTATAAATAATAATTATGCAAAAGTGACTTTTAACAAATTGATGATTCTTTACTTAACTTGTATCACAATACCCAGTCTCATCACGTTTAAAAAGTATAGTTTAAAAAGTATAGAAAGAACAAAATTAATTATACAAGTTGGTCTTCACAGAACGACTCGTTAAGGTATTTAGGCGAATGATAGCAGAACGACAGTATTTTGAAAGTGAAGGATGATAAGTCTGAAATCGACAGTAACTGTCTCCACCTAAGTAAATGGACATAGCAAATAAGCCATCGGGCGATGACTTAATGTAATTTCACGGTCAACTGGAAGAACATTTGATTTTTTATACAGATCCGGGTTATAGGGTTCTTTCTTCTTTAAGATGTGATAAATGGACATTAACAGCATTCGCGAAATGGCAATAATGGCGCGTT